>JBPEXK010000063.1:0-3069 GCA_052031745.1 Marinobacter sp.
GGAATGTCGCCCACCTTCTGGTCGGCCATCCATTGTTCGAACCGGGTCTTGTTGTCGGCGGTCAGCTCCGCGGCAACCTCGAGCAGGTCCAGCTCCGGCGCAACCCGCACCACCTGGCCGCGGGCGAAGTAGGTTTGCAGGTCGTGCCAGTGAATGCGGGAGGTTTCCAGATTCAGTTTTGCTTTCAGTTCGTCTCTGGAGGAGTCTGACGACATCACGGAGCTCCAAAATAGCCGGTTGGATCAATCCGACAGATTACCCGATTCGGCGGTGGTGACACCAGAGGCGGTTGGTCGCAGGACTCAGCCTCCGCGCTGGTCGGGCTCCAGACCGCTCCAGATGTCACGAATCCGATCCGACAACGCCATGGGGTCAAAGGGCTTTGGAATCACCGCAACAGCGCCCTGGGACAGATAGCCGTTCACTTCTTCCGGTTGAACTTTCGCGGTCATGAAAATCGCGGGGGTTTCGGCGAACTCCGGGTGTTCCCGGATCGCTTTCAGGGTGGTCGGGCCGTCCATGCCCGGCATCATCACATCCAGTATGATCAGTTGGGGCTTGAACCCGGCCAGCGTCTCCAACGCGCTCTGTCCGGAACCACAGGTGGTGAGCGTAAATCCGCCAACCGCCTCCAGGGCCAGCTCGGCAACTGCTCGAATATCTTCTTCATCTTCCACCAGCATGATCCGTTCAAGCGTGGCTTCCATCTCCGTCATCGGCTCGGCCCTCTTCTGCCTGCTCTGCTTCTATGTCCCGGCCCTGATCCAGATCTGTGTCCTGCTGCTGATCCTGAGCCTGTTCGTTCATTTTCTGGTGCCAGCTCTCCAACCCCAACTGCCGCAAAATTCGGCCAAGTTCAGGGTCAGAGCCATCTCTTTCTGCTACCAGGGCGCCGGCACGCATAATCAGGCGCTCCTGGGTGACGTTTTCCCGCGGCAGGAAATGTACCGCCCCGATCAGCTGACGCAGCTCCAGGGGTAGGAACCACTGCACTTTCAGTTTGTTGCCGTAAGGCTGGGCCCAGTCCCGCAGCGCCTGCGCTACCAGTTCCTCACTCAGTTCCCCGCCCTGCTTCTGGAATTGATCCATCACTTTGAGGACTGCCAGCTCGCCAATCCGGCTCAGCAGACCCGCGGTAAAAAACTGGGAAGAACGCTTGCCCAGGGCCAGAGCCACGCGCTGCGCCTCCAACGCCGCCGCTTCCGCCTGTTTCTGGCAGGCCACGGCCGCCACCCGCAAGGTCTCCTCGGTGAATGCGGCACTGACATCCAGAGCCAGGGCCAGGCCCTGATTCAACGCCATGGGCACGCCCATGGACGAGATAGCATCGCGCAGATTCACCACCGGCTTGCCGGTGCGACGGAATGATGAGCGGTTGGCCACATCCAGCAGGCGCGAGCACAGGGACGGGTCGTCCTGCCAGCGTTCGGCCAACTGGGCCGCGGACAGGTCTGCGGCTCGGCCAATGAGCTCCAGCATGGCGGCGGCGTCGGTCTTCACCGGCAGCTGAATCACGGTTTTCACATTGTCCGCGAGAATGGTGTCCAGGGAGGACACCATCGCCGGTTCTTCGGGCAAGGCACTGCCGATCATGGCCACCAGCCGATCGTGCAGCATTTCCACGTCGAAAGGTTTGCTGATGTAACCATTGATGCGGTAGTGGGCAACCTTGAGGATGGATTCCCGGTCGGCTCGGCCGGTGATCATAACGATGGCCACGGTTTTGTCCCTGGCACGCACCTGGCGAACGATTTCCAGGCCCGACCCATCGGGCAGGTTCCAGTCCACCATTAACAGGTTGGGCTGTCGCTTCTCCCATTGGGCCATGGCCTCATGAAAGCCAGCTGCCTTGTGCACCGTGATCGCAGGATGGAGCCCGGCAACCACCGTCTCCAGCAGATCCGCCATCAGGTCGTCGTCATCGACTATCAATGCATCCATGAATCAGGCCAGAGTCCTTTCTGTGATTGGTAGTTTGCCACCCACCGTCACGCCGTTGCGCCCGGCCTGCTTCTGCCGGTACAGCGCCTGGTCGGCGGCGGCGATGGCATCGTCACTGGTCAGGTAATGCTGCAATGCCACCAGGCCGACACTCACGGTCACCGAAAACTCCTGGCCGTCACACTGAAACGTAATACCCGCCATGTGTTCACACACCGATTCGAGCACCCGCTGGGCGTTGGCAACGGAGCAATCCGGCAGGGCGACCAAAAATTCCTCGCCGCCGTAGCGTCCGATCACGTCAGACTTGCGCAACTGGTGCCGCAACAGGTTGGCCAGCCCCTTGATGACCAGGTCGCCGGTTTGGTGGCCATACCGGTCATTGACCTGTTTGAAGTGGTCCAGGTCCAGCATGGCCACAACTGCCTCTTCGCCCCGGCGCTGACACCGGGCGTACTCTTTGTTGATTTCCCACCGGGCCACGGAGTGTTTCAGCAGTCCGGTCAGGCTGTCCTGGGATGCCAGCTTGTCGAGCTGCCGGGCCCGATAGCAGCGCACAGTGACCGCCCGTAGCAGAAAGGCGTCGGAGATGGGCTTGGTGAGGAAGTCATCGCCGCCCTTGGCCAGGGCATCGATCTGAAACTCGCGGTCCTCTTCCGAGGACAGGTAAATAATCGGCAAGCCCAGCCACTCGGGCTGGAAGCGCAGCAGGCGGGCCAGCTCCGGGCCACGGTACTGTCCCATCTGCACGTCCATTAAAACGATGTCGGGACTAAATTCGGACAAGGCGCTCAGAACGTCGGCCGGGTTATTAACCCGCCGCACCTCCAGGCCGCCCTCTTCCAACACCAAGCCGTAATGTTCCAACAGCTCCGGATCGTCGTCGACGATCATGACCCGGCCAGTGCCGTTCTCCTCGCGCTCGGTAATCAGCCGCTCCATGTAATCGGCCAACACCGGCAAATCCACGGGCTCACTCAGGAATCCGTCGACACCACACTCTGCCAGAGCGTAGCGCTGATCAAAGGAATCCCCGGCACCCAGGCAAACAATGGGCGGCTTTTCCTCGACGTTCTCGAGCTTCCAGCTTTCAAGCAGCATCTGGGTGTCTTGCACCACCATCGCCGA
>JBPEXK010000064.1:0-1428 GCA_052031745.1 Marinobacter sp.
GGTGAGGCCGTGGGTACAGGGATGATCATGGCTGCGGATCTGTCGGCCCGTGAGGGCTGGATCACGCCAGAGGCCCGCGACCGGGCCGCCACTCTGATCCGTCAGGCGGGTTTGCCGGATACGCCCCCTCAAGGTATGACACCAGAGGATTTCATGAATTTGATGGCGGTCGACAAGAAAAACGTCGATGGCCGCTTGCGCCTGGTCCTGCTCGAAGATCTCGGCAGGGCTGTGGTAACCGAAAGCGCCACGCCGGAAAATCTCGACGCTACGCTGGCGGCATTTTGCCAGTGTGATTGACCGGGCAGGGAGCACGCACTGATTGAAAAGAAGCAGGGACGGGTTGTGACCGAGGATCGTCTTAACAGCAGTGACGGGGGCGGATTGTTTCCGCGCCTCCAGGAGCGATACGGCTTTCGCGTTAATCCCCTGGAGCAGGAGAACCCGTTTTTTCCCGATGCCATGCGGCATCACGCCTTGGAAACCCTTCGCCACCTTTGCGGGTTTGGCGATATGGCATTGCTGCTCACCGGTGCGCCGGGGGCCGGCAAGACCCGGTTGTTAACCGAGTTAGTGCGAAGTGAATCCGCTCGCCTGGATTTTCATCGACTTCCCGTCGCCGCATTGACCGGCTCCAGGGCCCTCGCGGTCGCCCTCAAGGAGCTGGCGCCATCTTCCTTCCATGCCGATCAGGGGCCCAGAGAGGCAGTTTATAGTTTTTTCCGTTGGTCCGAGGCCCGGGCTCGCAAGGGCCAGCGCATAGTGCTGCTGGTCGATGACGCCGATCGCGCCCCTCCGGAATTGCTGAAACTGCTGCTTGCTGGATTCCTGGCAGCGGAACGCGGTGTCGCCGCGGTGCCGGTGTTTACCGGGAGCGATGACCTGGTTGCGCACCTTGGTTTGGATCCGGTTTCCGCCAGCGTTCACCAGGTCCATCTCCGCCCCCTTACGCAAGAAGAGATCCTTGCCTACCTGGAGCCGCGCGTGCAAATGGCGGGGGGCAAGGTCAGCGAGCTGTTGAGTTCAGCCAAAGTGGCTCGCATCCACGCTCTCAGTCAGGGCAGCTTTGGTCGACTGAAGCGAGTCACCCCTGGGGTATGGCTGGATATGGTATCCCCGACGCCGCGCGCTGGCGGACGCTCACCACTGCCCTGGAGTCGGCTAGGCTGGCCGGCGCTGGCACTGGTGTTGCTCGCCGGATCCTGGTGGTTTGTCTCGGACCAGTACGAGAGCTCGCTGGCCGAAAAAGAAGTGCGCCCAGAGAAGCCAGAGCCTGTTCGCAAAAGCATCACGATTGGGCCAGACACGCCGGTCCAGGAAGACGCTCAGTCGGACGCCGCGCTGATCAGCAACGCTGTTCCCGAGCCCGAGCCCGAGCCCGAGCCCGAGCCCGAGCCCGAGCCCGAGCCCGAGCCCGAGCCCGAGCCC
>JBPEXK010000065.1:0-2419 GCA_052031745.1 Marinobacter sp.
GCGGTTTTGTGAGTATAATAGGCGGTTTCTGATCCACCCCTTTTTACAGAGATTCTATGAGCGCCGAATCGAAGAAAGCCCACAACTTTATTCAGAGCCTGATCGAAGACGCCGTTGCCAAGGGCGAGCACAGCGGGAAGGTGGTTACCCGTTTCCCGCCGGAGCCCAATGGCTACCTGCACATTGGCCACGCCAAGTCCATCTGCCTGAACTTCGGCATCGCGGACACCTTCGGCGGTGAGTGCAACCTGCGATTCGATGACACCAATCCTGAAAAAGAAAATCAGGAGTACATCGATGCCATCAAGCAGGACGTGTCCTGGCTTGGGTACGATTGGGCGGGCGAGGTCCGTTATGCCTCCGATTACTTCGACGCGCTCTACGCCTTCGCCGAGGAATTGATTGAAAACGGCAAGGCCTACGTGTGCGAGTTGTCCGCCGATGAGATGGCCGAGTACCGTGGCAGCCTGA
Source organism: Marinobacter sp. (assembly GCA_052031745.1). Classification (GTDB taxonomy): domain Bacteria; phylum Pseudomonadota; class Gammaproteobacteria; order Pseudomonadales; family Oleiphilaceae; genus Marinobacter. Next base: position 472 of record JBPEXK010000065.1, read on the forward strand.
AAGAGCCGGGTAAAAACAGCCCCTACCGGGACCGCCCGGTGGAAGAGAACCTGCAACTGTTCCGTGACATGCGGGACGGCAAGTTCCCGAACGGCGCGAAAGTGCTGCGCGCCAAGATCGACATGGCGTCCCCCAACATCAATCTGCGGGACCCGATTCTGTACCGGATCCGGTACGCTGACCACCACCAGACTGGCGACAAGTGGTGCATCTACCCGATGTACGATTTCACCCACCCGATCTCCGATGCCATGGAGAACATCACCCACTCCCTGTGCACCCTGGAGTTCGAGGACCATCGCCCGCTGTATGACTGGGTGCTGGACAACATCTCCGGTCCCTGTCATCCGCGCCAGATCGAGTTTGCCCGGCTGAACCTGAACTACACCATCACCAGCAAGCGCAAACTCAAGCGCCTAGTGGATGAAGGCTTCGTGGATGGCTGGAACGATCCGCGCATGCCCACCATCTCCGGCATGCGTCGTCGCGGCTATACCCCGGAATCGATCCGCACCTTCTGCGACATGATCGGCGTCAACAAGGCTGGCGGCACCGTAGACGTGGGCATGCTGGAGCATGCGATTCGGGAGGACCTGAACACTCGCGCACCCCGCGCCATGTGCGTGATGCGTCCGCTCAAGGTGACCCTGACCAACTATCCGGCCGACAAGACCGAGACTCTGGTGTTGCCAGTGCACCCGCAAAACCCGGATATGGGCGAGCGGGAAGTGACCTGGAGCCAGACCCTGTATATCGACAGTGAGGATTTCGCCGAGGAGCCGCCGCGCAAATGGAAGCGGCTGGCGCCCGATCAGGCGGTTCGTCTGCGGGGTGGTTATGTGATGACCTGCCGGGAGATCGTGCGCGACGACAGCGGCGAGATCGTCGAGCTGAAGTGCGAGTACGATCCCAACACCCTGGGCGTGAACCCGGAAGGCTACAAGCCCAACGGCGTAATCCACTGGGTGTCGGCGACCGACAGCGTCGAGGCCGACATCAACCTGTACGACCGTCTGTTCGACCACGAAGCGCCGGACAGCGACAAGGACGGCGATTTTACCGACCACCTGAACCCCGATTCCCTGGTGGTGCTTAAGGGCGCCCGGGTGGAAAAGGGCCTGGCCAAACCCAGAACCGATCTGCCGTACCAGTTCGAGCGCGAGGGCTATTTCTTCTGTGACGAAGCGCTCACCGCCGACGCCGGTCGACCCATTTTCAACCGAACCGTAACGCTTCGAGATTCCTGGGGTAAGGGGGGCAAGTGATCCGCATCTACAACACGCTGTCGCAGCAGAAGGAAGAGTTTCAGCCCATTGAGCCGGGCAAGGTGCGGATGTACGTCTGCGGCATGACCGTGTACGACTACTGCCACCTGGGCCACGCCCGGGTGCTGGTGTCGTTCGACGTGATTACCCGATACCTCCGGCACCGGGGCTACGACGTGCATTACGTGCGCAACATCACCGACATCGACGACAAGATCCTGCGCCGGGCGGAAGAGAACGGCGAGGTGTTCACCGACCTGACCGACCGCATGATCCGCGCCATGCACGAGGATGAGGCCCGGCTCGGGGTGTTGTCACCGACCGAAGAGCCGAGGGCGACCGACTACATCAATGAGATTGTGGCCATGATCCATAAGCTCATTGCCGGCGGTCACGCCTACGCCACTGACGCGGGCGACGTGTATTTTGCGGTGGATTCGTTTGCCGATTACGGTCGCCTGAGCAAGAAGAAGCTCGAGGACCTGGTCGCCGGTGCCCGCGTCGATGTCCAGGAGGCCAAACGCAGCCCGGCCGATTTCGCGCTCTGGAAAGCGGCGGGTGCGGGTGAGGTCAGCTGGCCGTCACCCTGGGGCGATGGTCGTCCCGGCTGGCACATCGAGTGCTCGGCCATGTCCACCAACTGCCTGGGCGATACCTTCGACATTCACGGCGGTGGTCCGGAC
>JBPEXK010000066.1:0-6739 GCA_052031745.1 Marinobacter sp.
GATGTGCAACCGGGTGAGCGGGTGCTGGACCTGTTCTGCGGTCTGGGCAATTTCACCCTGCCGCTGGCCCGCAAGGGTGGCCAGGTGGTCGGTGTGGAAGGCGACGACGCCATGGTGGTCCGTGGCCGGGAGAACGCCGCCCTGAATGGTCTGGACAATGTCGCGTTTCACGGCGCCGATCTGCACGGTGACTTCACCGGCCAGAGCTGGGCCAAAGAGGGTTTTGACAAGATTTTGATTGACCCGCCCCGGTCGGGCGCAGAGGAAATCTGCAAATACCTGACCGCGTTCGGGGCCAACAAAATCGTCTATGTTTCCTGTAATCCGGCAACGCTGGCGAGGGATGCCGGTGTCATGGTGCGCAACGGCTACCGGTTGGTGCGCGCGGGTGTGATGGATATGTTCCCGCACACCACCCACGTCGAATCCATCGCCCTGTTTGAGCGGGATTCCGACTGAGAGACAGGATCCGCCACACGGATGGTGGATAAGTAAGACCAAGAACAGAAAGACCGATATGGTAAAAGTTCGCGAAGATTATGCGGTAACCGGCGACGGTGAGGTCGACATCGAGCGTTGGGTCGATCACATCACCGCACAGACCCAACTGGAAGACGTTGACCAGTTCCGGCGTGCCTGCGAGAAAGCGGCGGAAATCGATCTGCAGGCGTTTCGCGAAGACCGGCTGTGGGCGCCGGGCTCGAGCAGTTTCCGCATAGGTATCGAAATGGCCCAGGTGCTGGCGGAGCTGCACCTGGACCAGGCCAGTCTGGTGGCCGCCATCCTGTACCGGGCGGTGCGCGAGGAACGGGTGCCCCTGGAGGACATCCGCAAGGAATTCGGAGACGAGATCGCCGGCCTGATCAACGGCGTCCAGCAGATGGCGGCGATCTCCTCTATCCATCACCCGCTGAAGGGCAACGTGCTGGGCCAGAGTGAGGGCCAGCTCGACAACGTCCGCAAGATGTTGGTCACCATGATCGACGACGTGCGTGTGGCCCTGATCAAGCTGGCGGAGCGAACCTGTGCCATCCGGGCGGTGAAGAACGCGCCGGAAGAGAAGCGCATGCGCGTGGCCCGGGAAGTGTTCGACATCTATGCGCCCTTGGCACACCGGCTCGGTATCGGTCACATCAAGTGGGAGCTGGAGGACCTGTCCTTCCGCTACCTGCACGAAAGCGCCTACAAGAAGATTGCCAAGCTGCTGGATGAAAAGCGGCTGGATCGCGACGGCTACATCAAGCGGGTGATCGACACCCTGCAGCGCGAACTGGAGGCGTCCGGCATCAAGGGCGACCTCACCGGCCGGGCCAAGCACATCTACAGCATCTGGCGGAAGATGCGCCGCAAGGGCATCGATTTTTCCCAGGTCTACGACGTTCGGGCCGTGCGCATCCTGGTGCCGCAGGTGCGCGACTGCTACGCCGCCCTGGGCATTGTCCACAGCATCTGGCGCCACATTCCTAACGAGTTTGACGACTACATCGCCAACCCGAAGGAGAACGGCTACCAGTCCCTGCACACCGCGGTGATCGGCCCCGAAGGCAAGGTCATGGAGGTGCAGATCCGCACCCACACCATGCACGAGGAAGCGGAACTGGGGGTGTGTGCCCACTGGCTGTACAAGGGCACCGACAAGAGCAACAAATCCACCGGCTACGACGCCAAGATCAACTGGCTGCGGCAGGTGCTGGAGTGGCAGGAGGACCTGGGCGACCTGTCCGGGCTGGCCGACCACCTGAAATCGGACGTGGCATCGGATCGGGTTTACGTCTTTACCCCGGAAGGCCATGTGGTCGATCTGCCGCAAGGCGCCACCCCGGTGGACTTCGCCTATCGGGTGCACACCGAAGTCGGGCACGCCTGCCGTGGCGCCCGGGTGAACAACCGCATCGTGCCGCTGACCTATCCGCTCAAGACCGGCGACCAGGTGTTCATCCTCACCTCCAACAACCCGGCGCCCAGCCGCGACTGGCTGAACCCGAGCCTGGGCTACGTGCAGACCTCCCGGGCCCGGGCCAAGGTGACCCATTGGTTCAAGCAGCAGGACCGTGGCCGTAACATTGTCGACGGCCGCGCCATTCTCGAGGACGAATTCAAGCGCCTGTCGCTGTACGACCTGAACCTGAACGAGCTGGCCGAGAAGGTGAATTACCACAGCTCGGAGGACATGTTCGCCGCCATTGGCGCCGGCGACCTGCGGCCGACCCACGTGGCCAATGTGGCGCAGCAGATCCTGGAGCCCAAGTCCGAGCAGTTGGACCTGAAGCTCAGTGGCCAGCGCCAGAAACCGTACGACACTGCCACCGACATCCAGATTCAAGGCGTGGGTAAGCTCAAGACCCAGGTGGCCAAGTGCTGTAAGCCACTGCCGGGCGATGCCATTGGCGGCTACATCACGGTCGGGCGCGGGGTCACCGTGCACCGGCAGGACTGCCTCACCTTCCTGAACCTGCGGGAGTTTGAGCCCAACCGGATTATTGAGGTCAGTTGGGGTGGCCAGCCGGCCGCGGTCTATCCGGTGGATATTGAGATTCAGGCCTACGACCGGTCCGGTCTGCTGCGGGACATTACCCAGGTGCTGTCAGCGTCCAAGAGCGATGTGCTGGCCCTCAACACCCTGTCCAACAAGGATGAGAACACCGCCACCATGATGGTGACTCTGGAGATTTCCAGTCTGGAGCAGTTGGCCCGGTTGCTGGCGCAGATTCGTAACCTGCCCAATATCATTGATGTAAGGCGCAAGCGCGGATGAGTTATTCCATCGACGACCTGAAAACCCTGATGGCCCGGTTGCGGGACCCGGCCATCGGCTGCCCCTGGGACACCAAGCAGACCTACAAGACCATCGTGCCGCACACCTTGGAAGAGGCCTACGAAGTGGCCGATGCCATCGAGCGCGAGGATTACCCGCATCTGAAGGATGAGCTCGGCGACCTGCTGTTCCAGGTGATCTTCTACGCCCAGATGGGCAAGGAAGACGGCCATTTCGACTTCGATGGGGTGGTCGACAACCTGGTGCGCAAACTGATTCGGCGTCATCCCCACGTGTTCCCGGAGGGTACCCTCGCCAGTCGCATCGATCCCGACAACCGCCCGGACGAGGCCTGGATCAAGGAGAGCTGGGAGCGAATCAAGGCCGAGGAGCGGGCCATGGTGCCAGCCTCGGACGAGCCGGCCAGCCGCCTTGACGGCATTGCCCGCACCTTGCCGGCCATGGCCCGGGCCGAGAAGCTGCAAAAGCGGGCGGCCCGGCACGGCTTCGATTGGCCCGACATTGGCCCGGTGTTCGACAAGCTCCATGAGGAACTGGATGAACTGAAAGAAGCCTGGCAGGCCGCCCAGTCCGGTACCGGTGAGCAGGATGCGGTGGAGGACGAGCTGGGTGACCTGCTGTTTGCCTGCGTCAATCTGGCACGTTTCATGAAGGTTAACCCCGAGCAGGCTTTGAAACGTACCAATCATAAGTTCGATAGCCGATTCCGGGCGATCGAGCGGACCCTCGCCGATGAGGGCCGGGACATGGACGAAGAAACCCTGGAAGCGCTCGATGCCGTATGGCAGGCGGTGAAGGGGGTTGAGAGGGGTGGCTCAGAACGCTGATGGCTTGGGTGCGGTAGGTACAATCCGTTACCAATAAGCAGGTTCCCGGGACGCTGGCTTCGTCTACACTTCGGGGTGTGGTTGCACTGATATTGTGCGCCGTGCGCCATCAATAAGATGCAGGAGTGAAGGCACCATGAAAATTAAGGATCTGGTCAATTACTGGGACAAGCATGCTCGTGGTCGTTTGACCCGCGACGCCTACTTCATGGCGTTGTCCGACCAGCATCACAAGCGTCTGGAAAAACTGGCCGCGCTCTACCCGATGAAATCGCCGCAGGACCTGATGCGGGATCTGATTTCGGCCGCTCTGGATGAGATGGAAACCAGCTTCCCCTACGTGGAAGGCACCAAGGTGGTGGCCTACGATGAGGACGGTTTTGAGATCTACGAAGATCAGGGCCTGACGCCCAAGTTCGTGAGCCTGAGCCAGAAGCACATTCAGCGCCTGAAGGCCCGACAGCTGGAGTCAGTTGCCTGACTTAGTGAGTTTGGCCTGAACCAATTTTTGCCTTCCGGAGTGGCGGTCGCCACTCCGTCGACGATACCGCTCGCTCGGTAAGACCGGGCGCGAGCAGCCTTCCTTCCATTACTTGTCTTTAGGCTCGAGCCGGTCTTTCAGCGGGGTCTGGCGCACCAGATCGTCCAGGGCGGCACCGATCATGTCGTTGAGAATGTCGTTCTCGGTGCGATCGGGATAGAGTTCCGCCAGAGCCGCAACCCGGGCTGCATCTTCCAGGGGCAGGCGCAGGTTGTAATCGTGGGTGCGCTCAACGTTCTCTTTCTTGCTCTCCCAATGCTTGGGCAAATCGGTCACTTTCATCAGAACTCCTTGCGGCTACAGGCACTATTCGCCGATAGACTTTTTTGACTATTCCTTAGTATCGTAAGTTTACTTCGCCTCCGTCAATTAAAAGGACGTCAATGTGACAGAGCTCCATCCCGACCTTCGAGAAAACGTGCGTATGCTGGGTGAGCTGCTGGGTCAGAGTATCCAGCGCTATCCAGGCCAGGGCTGTTACGAACTGATCGAGGAGATCCGCGCCGCGGCCAAGGCCGATCGACGGCAGGAAAGCGGCTCCGGCCAGCGCCTTGTCCAACTGCTGGGCAAGCTCCGGGACGACGAGCTGCTGCCGGTTACCCGGGCCTTCAACCAGTTCCTGAATCTGGCCAACCTGGCCGAGCAGTATCACGGCATCCGGCGCAAGAAAGGTCACCAGTCCGACTTGATGGTGGAATCCCTGGGCGAGGTGTTTGATCGCCTGAAGGGTAATGGCGTGTCCGCGGAGGAGCTGCACGAGCGGGTGTCCAACCTGCGCATCGAGTTTGTGCTCACCGCGCACCCCACCGAGGTCGCCCGCCGCACCCTGATCCAGAAGTACGACGAGATGTCCGCGTGCCTGGCCCGGCTCGACCACGAGGACCTGATGCCGGCCGAGCGCGACGAGGTCACCGAACGCCTGTCCCGACTGATCACCGAAGCCTGGCACACCGATGAAATTCGTCACGAGCGGCCCACCGCAGTGGACGAGGCCAAGTGGGGCTTTGCGGTTATCGAGAACAGCCTGTGGCAGGCCCTGCCGCGATTCCTCAGTAGCCTGGATGCCGCCCTGACCGACGCCACCGGCCGCGGTCTGCCGCTGCAGGCAACGCCGATTCGCATTGCCTCCTGGATGGGCGGCGACCGCGATGGCAACCCGAACGTAACCCACCATGTCACTCGTAAGGTGTTCCTGCTCGGACGCTGGATGGCGGCGGACCTGTATTTGCGCGACATCCAGGCGCTGCGGGCGGAACTGTCCATGTGGCAGGCCAGCGACGAACTCCGGGCCAAGGTCGGCGATGCCCGGGAACCCTATCGCCAGGTGTTGGGTGAGTTGCGAGACAAACTGATCAGGACTCGGGATTGGGCCGAAGCCGGGGTCAATGGCGAGGCCGCGGACCCGGCCGGCATCCTGTTCGAGAACGAGGATTTCACCGGGCCCCTGGAGCTGTGTTACCGGTCGCTGGTGGAGTGTGGCATGGAGGGCATTGCCAATGGCCCTCTGCTGGACACCATTCGCCGCGCCCATACCTTCGGCCTGCCGTTGATTCGCCTGGACATCCGCCAGGAAGCCTCGCGCCATGCCGAGGCGGTGGCGGAGATGGTCGACTACCTCGGGCTGGGGGACTACCTGTCCTGGTCCGAGGCTGATCGGCAGGCGTTCCTGGTCAAGGAGCTGCGCGGCCGGCGGCCGCTGGTGCCACACCACTGGGAGCCGTCCGAACCGGTGCAGGAAGTGCTGGCTACCTGCCGGGTGGTGGCCCAGCAGACCCCTCAGGCGCTCGGGTCTTACGTCATCTCCATGGCCAGCAAGCCGTCCGATGTGCTCAGCGTGATTTTGCTGCTGCGGGAGTCGGGCATGAAGTTCCCGATGCGGGTAGTGCCGCTGTTCGAGACCCTGGACGATCTCAAGGGCGCGCCGGACAGCATGGCGGCGCTGTTTGAAGTGGATTGGTACCGCGACTACTGTCAGGGCCGGCAGGAGGTGATGATCGGTTACTCGGATTCGTCCAAGGATGCCGGCCAGATGATGGCGGCCTGGGCCCAGTACCAGGCCCAGGAACAGCTCACCCGGATCGCCAGTCAGTACGATGTGCATCTGACATTGTTTCACGGTCGCGGTGGCACCGTGGGTCGAGGTGGCGGCCCCGCCAACCGCGCGATCCTGTCCCAGCCCCCGGGCTCGGTGAATGGCAGCTTCCGTATCACCGAACAGGGTGAAATGATCCGGTTCAAATTTGGTCTGCCGGACCTGGCGGTGCAGAGTCTGACGCTGTACACCACCGCGGTAATCGAGGCGACCCTGGCGCCACCGCCGGAGCCCAAGCCGGAATGGCGTGAAACCATGGACTGGCTGACCGAACGGTCACTGCGTTCCTACCGCAACGTGGTGCGCGAGAACCCTGAATTCGTGCCTTATTTCCGGCAGGTCACGCCGGAGCAGGCGCTGGGCAAGCTGGCCCTCGGCAGTCGCCCGGCGCGACGTAAAGCCACCGGTGGGGTGGAGAGCCTGCGCGCGATTCCCTGGATCTTCGCCTGGACCCAGATGCGGCTGATGCTGCCCAGTTGGCTGGGCAGTGACGTGGCCCTGGA
>JBPEXK010000067.1:0-2007 GCA_052031745.1 Marinobacter sp.
CTTCCGCACGTACAACGTCTTGTGCACCCGTGCGACCAGCTCGCCGCTCTCGTCCAGAACGTCCACTTCCCACTCTGGCAGATACTTGTCGCCATCGGCAGTGCGACGCTTGATCTCTTCCACTCGCTCGTCGGTCAGCTCGAAATGGGCCCGTACCGTGCCCTTGCCCGGCCGGATGAAATCGATGCTCGCTGACTTGTCCCACACGATGTACCCGCTACCGAGCCTGCGCATGAGCAACAGCATGTAGTGGGGATCGACCATGCTGTAGAGCGAGCCGCCGAAATGGGTGCCCACGTAGTTGGTGTTGTACCAGTGTTGGCGCAACTCCACGGTGGCCGAACTGAAATCGTCGGCGATGTCCGTCACTTTTATGCCCGAGCCCAGGTAAGGCGCGAACGTGGAGAGCATTCGGCGCAGAGCATCGGCACTGGCAAACCATTGGCGGATTTTTCTGTTCATAGCGGCCCCCTGGGCAAGACGACTTTACATAGCAGCCTATCCTCTCCAAGGGCGGGTGCGGTTGCAACCAAAATTCATACGGTCGTTTGATTTTTCTCAAATCTGGCCCGGTGGGACTCAAAGACCGCCGAACGCCAACTGCAAAGCGATGCCCGCCATCATCAGCCCGATCACGCCGTCTATCACGCGCCAGGCGGTGGGACGCGATAGCACCGGCGCCAGCGCCGAGCCACCCCAGGCGATCAGACCGAACCACATAACCGACGCGCTGCTGGCGCCGGCCACGAAAGTGGTGGCGTTCTCCTGCTGGGCGCCCACTGCGGGGATCAACAGCAAGGTGTCGAGGTACACCTGGGGATTCAACAAGGTGACCGCCAGGGTGGTGAACAGCACACCTTTGAGGCTGCGTCGCTTCAGTTCGCCCGCTTCCAGGGCGGCGCGTCCGCGGCTGGCCCGATAAAAGGCCTGGACCGCCAACCAGCCCAGGAACACCACCCCCAGCCAGCGCAGTATCTGTAGGGCTTCGGGCATGGCCATCAGAGCAGCACTGACCCCGAACATGCCCAGGGTAAACAGGCTGATGTCGGCGATCATGCACAGGCCGGCGGACCACCAGTGGTGCTCGCGGCGAATGGCCTGGCCGAGGATGTAAGCATTCTGGGCCCCAATCGCCACGATGATGCCACCACACACCACCAACCCCGTCAGATAACTCTCAAGCACAGCACATCTCCCAAACAGCTCTATGTCCTTTCGATGGCGCAAGAATAGCGAGTCGCCGCTATACTTGAAATTCATACTGATAATGCTGCATAAGTTTTTCTTATGATTGACTACAAACTGCTGGAAGCCCTGGCCACCGTGACCGAATGCGGCGGCTTCGAGAAAGCCGGAATCGCCCTGGGCCTGAGCCAGTCTGCGGTGTCCCAGCGCATCCGCACCCTGGAAATCCGCCTGGGCCAGCCGGTGCTGGTGCGCAGCCCTAACCTGAAAGCGACGCCGGCAGGCCAGCGGCTACTGAACCATGTCCAGCAGGTGCAATTGCTGGAGCGTGACCTGGCCCGCTCCCTACCCGCTATCTCCGAACCTTCGGCGCGGCTTCGCATTGCCCTAAACGCCGATACCCTGGCCACTTGGTGGGCCGAGGCCATCGGCCGCTTCTGCAGCGACGAGAGCCTGTTGCTGGATCTGGTGATCGAAGACCAGGACATCGGCTTGCGGCGGATGCGCGAGGGTGATGTCGCGGCCTGCCTGTGCAGTGCCCCGCAGCCGGTTGCCGGCGCCCGCAGCGTCCCCCTGGGCAGCATGACCTATCTGCCCCTGGCGACCCCGGAGTACGTGCAACGGCACTTCGCCGAGGGATTTAACGAACAGAGCCTGGAACTGGCGCCGGCCATTGTTTTCGGCCCCAACGATCAACTGCAGCACCGCTTCCTGGCCCAGTGCGGATTCCACGGCAGCGTGCCGCACCATTTGTGTCCGTCCTCGGAGGGGTTCGTGAAACTGGCCCTGGCGGGCATGGGCTACGGCATGATTCCGGAAATG
>JBPEXK010000068.1:0-3074 GCA_052031745.1 Marinobacter sp.
TCGGTGGGACGGCGGCTGGGCTGGACATAGGCGGCATTCCAGGTTTCCGGTCCGATGGCGCGCAGGAAGGTGGCCGGGTGGAAGGTACCGGCGCCCACTTCCATATCCAGCGGCTGGAGGACCACACAACCGTGCTGTGCCCAGAAATTCTGCAGAGCCAGGATCAAGCCCTGAAAGGTCTTGATGTCCGGAGTAGTTTGCTTGCTTGCCTTGTCTGTCACGACGTTTGCCTACTATCGATCTGAATGTGGCGCCCCTCGTTTGGGCCGGGGCACTCTGAAAATGGCGCATTATACGCTTGCCAACGCGGTATTTCTAAGCGCAGTTCACCGCATTGATTTTGCTCTAGAAGAAGGTCAGTCCTACCTGGAACAGTTTTTCCACTTCCCGGATCCGGGTTTTGTCCACCAGGAACAGGATGACGTGGTCGTCCGGTTGTACCCGGATATGGTCATGGGCGATCAGCACCTCGTTGCGCCGGACGATGGCACCGATGGTGGTGCCCTCCGGCAGCGGAATCTCATCCAGCCGCCGCCCCACCACCTTGGACGACCGGTGGTCGCCGTGGGCGATGGCTTCGATGGCCTCGGCCGCGCCCCGGCGCAGTGAGTGAACGTTCACCACGTCACCCCGGCGCACGTGGGTCAGCAGACTGCCGATGGTGGTCTGCTGCGGTGAGATGGCGACGTCGATGTCGCCGCCCTGGATCAGGTCCACGTAGTCCGGGTTGTTGATCAGGGTCAGTACCTTGCGCGCACCCAGACGCTTGGCCAGCAGCGAGGCCATGATGTTGGCCTCATCGTCGTTGGTGACCGCGCAGAACACGTCGGTGTTTTCGATGTTTTCTTCCAGCAGGATGTCCTTGTTGGCGGCGTTGCCCTCAAGCACCACGGTCTTGCGCAGGTTTTCCGACAGCATCACGCAGCGCTCGTGGTTACGCTCCAGCAGCTTGACCTGGTACCGGCCCTCCAGGGTGTGCGCCAGGCGCTGACCGATGTTGCCGCCGCCACAGATGAAGATGCGCTTGTAGGGTTTAACCAGCGGCTGCAGTTCGCTCATCACCGAGCGGATGTGGTCGGCGCTGGCGATGAAGAACACCTCGTCGCCGTCTTCGATCACGGTATCGCCCTGGGGCATGATCGGCCGGTCTTTGCGGAAGATGGCGGCGACCCGGGTATCGATGCGCGGCATGTGGGTGCGCAGGTACGACAGTTCGTGGCCAACCAGGGGGCCGCCTTCGGCGGCGCGGATGGCTACCAGCCGGGTCTGGCCCTTGGAGAATTCCAGCACCTGCAGCGCACCCGGGTTCTCGATCAGCCGGGTGATGTGCTTGGTGACCAGGTGTTCCGGGCTGATCAGCACGTCAATGGGAAACCCGCGCAGGCTGTCCAGGTCCTTGGTGCGGTCTTTCTGGTAGAACAGGTCGGACTTGGCCAGATAGGCGCTGGCCCGGACCCGGCAGATGGTGGTCGGGGTCTTGTACAGCAGCTTGGTGACCTGGCACGCCACCATATTGGTCTCGTCGCTGCTGGTCACCGCGATCAGCATGTCGGCGTCTTCGGCCCCGGCCTGGCGCAGCGAGGTCGGATAGGACGCCTCACCCTGCACCGTGCGGATGTCCAGCCGGTCCTGCAGCTCGCGCAGCCGTGCGCCGTCGCTGTCGATGATGGTGATGTCGTTGGCTTCGTTGGCCAGGTTCTCGGCCAGTGTGCCACCCACCTGGCCGGCACCAAGGATCAGGATCTTCATGCTTCGGGTTTCTCCAGTACCGCGTAGAAGAAGCCGTCATGGCTGTCGGGATCGGGCAGCAACTGGCGTCCCTCGCCCATGTCGCGCCCCCACTCCACCGCCGGCTGCAGCAGCCGGGCAGCGTCTTGCTGTTTGAGGAACCGCTGAATTATACGGTGGTTTTCCTGGGGGAACACCGAACAGGTCGCGTAAACCAGGCGTCCGCCGGGTTTCAGGATAGACCACATGGCCTTGAGCAAACCGAGCTGGATGCTGGCCAGGGGCACGATGTCCGACTCCCGGCGCAACAGTTTGATGTCCGGGTGGCGCCGGATCACGCCGCTGGCGCTGCAGGGTACGTCGAGCAGGATCCGGTCGAAGGCCTCGCCGTCCCACCAGTTGTCGACGTCGGCGGCGTCCGCCTGTTGCAGGGTCGCGGTCAGGTCCAACCGCTCCAGATTTTCCTGCACCCGGGGCAGCCGGGCTTCGGATTCGTCGATGGCCACCACCTCCGCCAGATCGGCGCAGGCTTCCAGGATCGCGCAGGTCTTGCCGCCGGGTGCAGCGCAGGCATCCAGCACCCGCTGGCCCGGGGCCAGATCCAGCAGCCCGGTGCAGAGCTGGGCGGCCTCGTCCTGGACACTGACCGCGCCGTCGGCAAACCAGGGTAGCTGGTCTACCGGTACCGGCTGCGCCAGTTGGATGCCGAAAGGGGCGTGCCGGGTGGCCGCTGCCTCAATGCCAGCCTCCGCCAGCAGCGCCAGGTACTCGTCGCGGCGGAAGCGCAGGCCGTTCACCCGCAGGGTCATCGGGGCCTGGGCGTTGTTGGCCTCGACGATGGCCTGCCAGTGCTCCGGCCAATTGTGGCGCAGTTTCTCCACCATCCAGCTCGGGTGACTGACCCGGGCCGCGTCGGTGGCCGGTGCTGGCGCGCCGGTGCGTTCCGCCGCCCGCAGTACGCCGTTGACCAAGCCGGTCAGGTGCGGCCGGCCCAGGGCGCGGCAGGCTTCCACGGTTTCGTTCAGCACCGCGTAACTGGCCTGCTGACTGAATCGCAACTGGAACAGGGCCACCAGCATCAGATGGTGAACAACGCGGTCCTGGCTGCGCAGGGGTTTCTTCAGCCGGCCCTGGAGTTCGTCGTCGAGTCGGTGAAACCAGCGGCAACTGCCATAGCACAGGGCCTGCAGCGCGGGCCGGTCGCCGGTATCGAGCGTGGCCAGGGCCGGAGGCAGGCACTGGGACAGGGACTGGCCCTGCTCCACCGCCAGCAGGACATTAGCGGCGGTTGCCCGCAGGGGCAGGCGTTGATCGCTCATGTCAGCTCAGCTCCTGGCCCGGCAGCA
>JBPEXK010000069.1:0-1062 GCA_052031745.1 Marinobacter sp.
TGATCTCATCGGCGATGCGCTGGAACGCCTGGGCCTGGGGGCTGTCCGGCTTGGACACCACAATTGGCACGCCGCCGTCGGAGCCGACCCGGATATCCAGATCAAGCGGGATCTCGCCCAGAAAAGGCGCGCCCAGTTTTTCCGCCTCGGCCCGGGCGCCGCCGGAGCCAAAGGGATGGTGCTGCTTGCCGCAGCCGTCGCAGATGAACGAGGCCATGTTCTCGATCAGACCAAACAGCGGCACTTCCATGCGATTGAACATGTCGATGCCCTTGCGCGCGTCCATCAGCGCGATGTCCTGAGGCGTCGACACCACCACCGCGCCGGCCACGAAAAACTTCTGGCTCAGGGTCATCTGGACGTCGCCAGTTCCCGGCGGCAGGTCCACCAGCAGGACGTCGAGCCGGCCCCAATCGACCTGGTTCATCATCTGCTCCAGGGCCCCCATCAACATGGGCCCGCGCCAGACAATAGCCTCGTCCTCGGTGGTCATCAGCCCCAGGGACATCAGCGTCACACCGTGGTTGCGCAGGGGCAAGATAGTGTGGCCATCGGGGCTCGACGGCCGGCCGGATACCCCGAGCATGCGCGGCTGGCTGGGACCGTACACGTCGGCGTCCAGCAGGCCCACCTTGAGGCCTTTGGAAGCCAGGGCCACCGCGAGGTTGGAGGCCACGGTGGATTTGCCAACGCCGCCCTTGCCGGAGGCGATGGCAATGATGCGGTCAATCCCTTTGGGGTTTTTGTCCTGTGGCCGGGGCGCATCGGTACCGATGATGTTGGGCTTGCCGGCGTCAACGTATTGAACCATGTAGTGTCCTGTTGCCTGTTAACTGTCCAGATAGTCGTCACTGGTGCGCACCCGTGGGCGCTCGCCGCCAGCCATGGGCGCGTTTTCGCCATGGAACTGGGCCTTAACCCGGCAGTCGTCGCACATTTTGATGAGCTGCACATTGTCCGAGTTCTTGTACATCCAGTGCTGATTCTCCAGTTTTTCCACAATCCGGTTGATGGTGCTGGCCACGCCAAAGGGCTTGCCGCAACTGATGCACTCGAACGGTT
>JBPEXK010000070.1:0-15406 GCA_052031745.1 Marinobacter sp.
CATCAGGAGCGCTTGGGCGACCTGGAAAGCAGCACCGCTCAGAGCGAAGAAAGCTTGGCCGCTCTCAAGGTATCAGTCGATAAAGTTCAGTCCTCGCTGGCGTCCGACATCGCGGCCCTGGAAAAACAGACGCAAACCTCGATCGTGGCGCTGCAGGATGCGAATCGGCAGGCGACGGAGCAGCTGACCGCCCTCAGCCAGCAAATGGCCGATGTCGACCAGATCGTGGAGAACCGGATTCGCCGTTTTGAACAGGAGCAAAAGCTGGGCCTTCAGGGCATGGAAGGCCGAATTGCTGCGCTCGAAAAGCAGTCCGATGGCATGGCCGGTGCCGGCAGTGTCCGGTCTTTGCAGAACGAAATTGCCAGTCTCAAGCGCACCATCAATGCGGTCGATGCCTCCCGGGCCCAGTTGACCTCCCGCCTTGTAAGGCTCTCTGAGGAGGTGAATGCTCTCAGGTCGGAAGTGGCCGGGCAGTGAGTGTGACAGGCGGAGGCGTGCCCTCCGCCTGTTTGTAACGGTTTGTAGTCAGCCCTTTGCGGTAGCTCTCATTTCTGCCGGCAAGCAGTTGTTATCATCAGGCAACTCGCGGAAATGATGAGAGTAAATAACCATGAACAATCAAAGGCCTCCCGTCCTGCGGGCCGCTCTCCAGTTGCCCGCCCAGGCGAGCCGACTTCTGCTGGTGGCGGCTCTGCTGTTCAATTCCGGGTGCACCATCTACCAGTCCATCGGCAAGAGCGTCGGCGGCTTCCTGCATCCAGTCTCCGGGCCCGATTTCGTGCACATCCCCAACGAGCAGTGGGACCGCAAAAACGGGCTGCTGTACTTCTACCGTACCCATTCCCAGTGGGCGGCCGATGAAATCGAGTCTCCCAGTGTCTACATCGACGACAAGCACTATTTCAATATTCGTAACGACAGCTACACCTGGCTCGAAGTCAGTCCGGGTGAGCGCCAGATCGCGATGCGCCGACCACTGCTGGGACTTGAGGGCATGGGGTCGTTCAGTCTGAGTCTGATTGCCGATGCCACCCTGCAGGTGGAGCCGGGCCGAATCTACTATCTGCGCTACAACGAGCTCTCTGAGCCCGAGCAGCCGCACCCGGATCTGGATCCAGAGCACCCATTGGCCCAGGGCGATTTGCAGCTGGTGACCCGCGACTACGCCATGCAGGCTGACCAGATCGTCAGCACCCGGTTTCTCAACAGCGACCTGCTGGCGCCGAACCACGCCGCGACCTCCATCGTCGAGATCAACGAAGACATGGATTACGAGCGCCGTTTGGTGCTGCTGGAAGAAGAGCGCGAACTGGAAATTGAACGCCTGAAGGCCGAGGGCAAGTATGAGTCGGCGGCCTGGTACTGGCCGTTTGGCGGTGGTCCCACCGTGCCGCTGGAGTCGGATCGCAAACTCCAGCAGTTGGAGTCGGATTACGCCCGGCTGGAGTTGGAGCGGGAGCGCAAGGCCGAAGCGGAGGCGGGCGACGGCTGGTGGATCTTCTAGCCATTGGCCGAAACGCCAACACCGACGTCGCGCGAAACAATTGTGAGAAGCGTCTCACCTGACTACACTGATGACGGTTTTGATTATTCGGAACGTCAGAGTCATGTCATTGAAGGATTCGTTAGTAGGTCGGTTAGAACGGCTGGCCGATGAGATGGTGCCACCCATGGTGAGTACCTGGAAGGAAGTTCAGAGGCGTCTGGACGAGCTGAATTGCTCGTTGGCCAATCGCTCTGTTCCCGAAAAGCGTCGTTCCACGGTCAGTGAGCTGACGCTGCGAGAGAAGGCGCTCAAGGCAGGGCAGGGCCGTGGTGCGAGCCAGGCGGCTGCGCCGCGCCGTAAACGCGGTGCCAAGCCGCAAGAATGATCAAAAAGTGTCCATTTTTGAATGGCTTGGAAGTTTTTTCAGGTTTTTTTGGTAAAACGTTTGACACCGCCAGCGAAATGCTTAAAATGCGCGTCTCACTTGGTTGAGACAGAAAGTCTGCCTCAGCAACCGGCGCCAAGCGCCGCAAGTGTCAGCCCCTAAAAAGGTTGAGAGTTTGTCGAAAGTGGGTGGTTAGCTCAGCTGGGAGAGCATCGCCCTTACAAGGCGAGGGTCACTGGTTCGATCCCAGTACCACCCACCATTTTCGACACGCAGCGCCGAATCACCCCATTCGGTTGCAGGTTCAGGGCACAGGCCCGAATCGATGCGGAGCGGTAGTTCAGTTGGTTAGAATACCGGCCTGTCACGCCGGGGGTCGCGGGTTCGAGTCCCGTCCGCTCCGCCATTTTATTCCCGGGTGGTTAGCTCAGCTGGGAGAGCATCGCCCTTACAAGGCGAGGGTCGCAGGTTCGATCCCTGCACCACCCACCAGAATTCGAAAAAGGCAGGCCCGAGGGCCTGCCTTTTTTTTGCCTATTTGCCGATCAGCGATTGGCCACACACCCGCACCACGTTGCCATTCACCCCGCCGGAGCCAGGGTTGCAATACCAGGCGATGGCCTCCGCCACATCAATGGGTTGTCCGCCCTGGGCCAGGCTGTTCATGCGTCGGCCCGCCTCGCGAATGGTTATGGGCATGGCAGCGGTCATCTGGGTTTCGATGAAGCCCGGCGCAATGGCGTTGATGGTGACGCCATTTTTCAGCTGACGCGCCATGGCTTCGACATAGCCGATCACTCCGCTCTTGGCGGTGGAGTAGTTGGTCTGGCCAAAATTGCCGGCAATGCCGCTGATTGAGGAGATGCACACTATCCGGCCATTTTCTCGCAGCAGTTGCCGCTGGTTCAGCTCCTCGTCGATCAATTCCTCGGCACTCAGGTTGACCGCAATGGTCATGTCCCAGAAATGCTCGGGCATATTGCCCAGAGTCTTGTCCCGGGTGATACCGGCGTTGTGCACTACCAGGTCGATCCCGCCGTAGTGCTGCTCAATGAAGTCGGCAATCAATTTCGGAGCAGCTGCATCGGTAATGTCGCAGGCCAATGCCTTGCCCTCAATGGCATTGGTCACCTTCTCCAGTTCCGCCATGGCGGGCGGAATATCCAGCCCAATCACCGAGGCGCCATCACGGGCCAGGGTCTCCGCGATCGCCGCGCCGATGCCGCGGGAGGCGCCGGTGACCAGCGCCACCTTGCCGGTAAGCGGGGCCACCGGATTGGTGGTCGGGGCGGTAGTGTTCTTGCCGATGCGCACCACTTGACCGGACACATAGGCCGAGCGTGGTGACAGGAAAAAGCGCACCGTGGACTCCAGCTGTTTCTCGGCGCCGGGGGCCATCCAGAGCAGATTGGCGGTGGAACCCTTCTTGCCAACCTCCTTACCGACGCTGCGCACAAAGCCTTCCAGCGCCTGTTGGGCAGCGGCCTGAGGCGCCTTCCGGCAGGAGGCGGGCGTCTGGCCGATCACCAGCACCCGGGCATTGCGACCCAGTTTCTTGATGGTCGGGTGGAAAAAGTCGTACAGGGCTCGCAGGTCGTCCGGGCTTTTCAGGCCCGTAGCGTCAAACACCAGCGCGCTGTAGGTCTGCTCGGTGTCACTGTCCAGTGTCAGAGCCTGGGATTTGTTGCCGGCCTTGGCGGAGTCGCTGAGCGAATCGACGCCGCTGGCGTGAAACAGGTTGGCGGCGCTGGCATTGAGAATGCCGCCCAGGGTCGCAATGGCTTTCGCTCCGGTGCCGGCACCGATCAACACGTCGCCTTCAATGAACGGCTGATCCGTGCGCTGCAGGCGCTTCAGGCTGATGGGGGAAGGAAGGCCCAGCGTCTGGGCCGCGGTTTTGCCCACCGGGGTGTTCACAAATTTCAGGTACAGGTCAGACATAGATTCTTCCTTGTTGTTGCTATAGTGCTTCTGGAGTGCTGATAGCGTGCAGTGTGACCTACAGGGTAAAGAATCGGTCGATTAATGGATTGACTCAATGCCGCCCCTGGTTTGTCAGGCCTGCCAATGAGCGGCTGCACTGTCAGGTTAGACTGCTTTTCGGCTAAACATTTCAGGTAAGGACATCATCATGGCACAGGCAGCGAAATCCACCCAATCCAAAACTCCGCAGTCCAAGGCAAGGGGCGGCGCCAAGAAAGCGACGGCACCCCAGGGTGTCCGCCGGGTGGCGATCATCGGCGGAAACCGGATTCCCTTCGCCAAGTCCAATACCGCGTACAGCAAGATAGGCAACCAGGAATTGCTGACCTCAGCGCTTCGCGGCCTGGTCGACCGTTTCGGGTTGCAAGGCGAGCGCCTGGGCGAGGTGGTCGCCGGTGCGGTGATCAAGCATTCCCGGGATTTCAACCTGACCCGGGAAGCGGCGCTGAGTTCAGGACTGGCGCCGGAAACCCCGGCCTACGACATTCAGCAGGCCTGTGGCACCGGTCTGGAAGCCGCCATCCTGGTGGCGAACAAGATTGCGCTGGGGCAGATCGAGTGCGGCATTGCCGGCGGCACGGACACCACCTCGGACGCGCCAATTGGCGTGGGAGAGGGGTTGCGGGAAATCCTGCTGGACTTGAACCGGGCCAAGACCCTGGGCGAGCGGCTCAAGGTGCTCGGGCGTTTCCGGCCTAGCCACCTGGTGCCTGAGGTGCCGGAGAATGGCGAGCCGCGCACCGGCATGTCCATGGGGGATCACGCCCAGGTGACTGCCCATGAGTGGGGGATCCCCCGCGAAGACCAGGACCAGTTGGCCATGGAGAGTCACCAGAAGCTGGCCAAGGCCTATGACGACGGCTTTTTCAGTGATCTGATCACCCCCCTGGCAGGCTTGGAGCGGGACAACATCCTCCGGCCCGACACCTCTCTGGACAAGCTGGCCACCCTGAAGCCCTGTTTCGATCGTGACAATGGCACCATGACGGCGGCCAACAGCACCGCCCTGACCGACGGCGCCTCGTGCGTGCTACTGGCGAGCGAGGACTGGGCGAAAGCCAACAATCACGAGGTCAAGGCCTGGCTGACATTCTCGGAAGTGGCCGCTGTCGACTTCGTTGATAAACAGGAAGGTTTGCTGATGGCGCCGGCCTATGCGGTGCCGCGCATGCTTGAGAAGGCGGGGCTTAGCCTGCAGGATTTCGATTTCTACGAAATTCACGAGGCGTTTGCCTCGCAGGTGCTGTCTACCCTGAAGGCCTGGGAGGACCCGGAGTTCTGCAAATCCCGCCTTGGGCTGGACAAGCCCCTTGGCGCCATCGACCGCAGCAAGCTGAATGTCAAAGGCAGTAGTCTGGCGGCCGGGCACCCGTTTGCGGCCACCGGTGGTCGCATCGTGGCAACCCTGGCGAAACTGCTGGAGCAAAAGGGCAGCGGTCGGGGCCTGATTTCCATCTGTGCCGCCGGTGGTCAGGGGGTCACCGCCATTCTCGAGCGCTAAAGTGACAGAAAAACGAAATTAGCTTTGACAGACACTGCTTCACCCCTTACTATGCGCGCCACGTTGATCGGGGCAATCCCGAGAAACGGCAAAAGATGATGCGGGGTGGAGCAGTCTGGTAGCTCGTCGGGCTCATAACCCGAAGGTCGTTGGTTCGAATCCAGCCCCCGCTACCATTTCAGAAAGCTTGGGCGACGGCTTGCCGATGTAATAGCCCTGAGCGTATTCCACTCCAAGTTCTTCCAGCTTCTTCAGTGTTATCTCGTCCTCGACGAATTCCGCAATCGTGCGCATGCCGAAGGCGTTGACCATCTTGTTCAGGCTTTCCACAAACACCTGATTGTCGGTGTTGCTGTCCAGATCCCGAATGTAGGAACCATCCAGCTTAACGTAGCTTAGCGGCAGCTTTTTCAGGTAGCTGAATGAGGAGAAGCCCACCCCGAAGTCGTCCAGGGCCACCAGCACGCCTGCCTCGCTGATCCGCTCGAGGTTGCTGAGTACCATCTGGAAATTCTCAATGTACGCTGTCTCGGTCAGCTCAATGATGATGTAGCTGGGGTCGACACGGTACTTACGAATCAGGCCCGTGAGGATTTCCGGGAAGGTGCTCGACTGCAGGGTCGGCGCCGAGATGTTGATCGACAGGCTGAACAGCTCCTCGGTCTGCCAAAGCGTGGCCAGCTTGTTCAGGGCCTGGTCCATTACCCACTCATCCACCAGACGAATCAGCCCCATGCGCTCGGCGGCCGGAATAAAGTCGCTGGGGTAGACCGGGGTGCCATCGAGGTCCTTGAGTCGCAGCAGCACTTCGTAGTGGCTGACGGTTTCTTTTTTGATCGAGAAAATCGGCTGGTAATTCAGTTCGAACAGATCGTTGCGCTTCAGCGCCTGTTTCAGCAGCGAGGTCAGGTCATGGTCACGGCGGATGTCGGCCAGATCATTGGTGGACGGGTCGAAGATCTGCCACTGGCCGCCGCCCTTTTTCTTGGCCTGGTACATGGCCATGTCGGCGTGCACGATCAGGTCCTGCTCGGAGTCACCGTGTTGAGGGATGAGCGCGGCGCCCACGCTCACACTGTATTCCACGGAGCGGCCCTCGTCCTCCAGGGGTAACTGTCCGCTCAGTTGAGTGGTCAGCTTTTGCAGCAGTTTCGCTAACTGGTCCTGGTTGATGTTTGGCAGCACCACGGTAAATTCGTCGCCCGCCAACCGGCTGATGGAATCGCTGGAACGGACACTGGCTCGCAGCGATTCGGCGATCTGAACCAGCACGTTGTCGCCAATGGTGTGGCCGTACAGGTCGTTGATCTGCTTGAACCGGTTCACGTCAATGAACACCACCGCGCCGCTACGCTGGGTATCCAGCACCTTCTGCAGGTCGTGCTGGAAGCCGCGACGGTTGCCGATACCAGTCAGCGGGTCGTTGTTCGCCAACCACTCCAGCGCCTCCTCGTCCCGTTTGCGCTGGGTCAGGTCAATGCCGATGGCCAGCAGGATGTTCCGGCCCTTTTCGTCCTCGACGATGGAGCAGGTCCAGTCCAGATAGATCGGCAGTCCCTGGTCGTTGGCGAACTCGGCGTCGAGCTGGAACACCTCGCAGCGCTTGTTGATCAGCAGGCCCACCCGTTCCCGGAACAGGTCACGGCTCTCATCCAGGATGAACAGCTCGGAGAAATTGGCCAGCGGTCGCTTGAACTCGTTTTCGAACCGGGCGTTGCAGCTAAGAATGGTGCCGTCCAGGTTCTGGGTCACGATGAACAGGTGGGAGCTGTCGATCAGACGCTCCAGGAAAGCGCGGGATCGGGTCACTACGGCCACCTGCTCCTGCAGAGACTCGTTCTGATCCTCCACCTCGATGTGCAGGGCCTCCAGCTCCCGGGTAACCGAGCGTGTGCTGGTCTCCAGCAGGGACAGTTCGTCCCGCAGCAAGTTGGGGCGACTCTGCAGTTTCTGTTCCGCCTGTTTGTATTGGTGTTTGGGCAGGAGGTTCAGGGCCTCGACCACGGCAAAGAGGCGGCGCAGGGGGTTGAGCATGATCAGGATCAGCACCAGTTCCGACACCAGCAGCGCCAGGGCGCCAATCAGCACGCTGATCTTGACCGAGTTGACCAGGTTCTGATGTTGCTGGGTCTGGTCGCTGATGGCCACCATCTCTGGTGTTTGCCCGTAGGCCTGGTAGCCGGACACCTTCAGCGGATTCAGCTGCAGGCGCTGGTCTTCGTACTTGGACGATTCGGCGGTCGCCAGGTCGTCGTAAGGCGTGTTCTCTTGAATGTGGCGAAGCTGGGCCAGGGTGCCCTGGAAACGGCTGGCGGCCCACAATCGTCGGTCCCACCGCTCGAGCAGGCGATCCCCGAGCGCGGCCTGGACCGGTTGCTCCTGCTGGGGCAGCAGTACGGCCAAATCGTTATTGGACACCTGCTGATAGCGCTGGATGATTTCGGAGATATTCTGGCCGGTCACCACCAGGGCTTCGGAGCCGTCGGAGAGCACGAACGGCTCGATGACAAACTGCGAACAGCCAAAGCCGCAGAATAGGAAGGAGCGGGGCACCGGGGCGCTGTTCTTGGCCATGGCGTCGGCAATGGCCTGGTGCAACTCACCTTGGTTTTGGAATAGCAGTTGGCTGAAGGCGGTGCCGACTTTCTGGCCGTCAACGGAGTAGAGGCCGATGAAATCGATGCCGGTGTTGATGTTCAGTTTGATCCACTCGCGCCGGAGGAATTGCTGTAAGCCCTCGTCGGCACCGGTTTTGTCCGCAACCTGGATTTCCGGCATTTCCGCGATCAGCTGGGACAGCTGCGACAGCCGCAGGAAATTGTCGTCCAGCAGCTGGTCGAGGACCGCCTGCTGGCGGATGTGCAGGTCCTCGATGCGGTTATCGTAGGTGCTGATCGCCTTGTAGATGTGCTGGCTGACCCAGACTCCGGTGAGGGTAATCAGTACAAGGCTCAGGAAGGCAACGGCTTTCCATTTCAGACTCAGGAACATAATTTAGGGCAACCGGCGGATCAGAATTGGTAGTTCAGGGACAGCACGTAATAGTTCCAGTACTTCTGAAGCTCCTCATCCTCGCGGCCCTCGTAGTTCGGCAGCCAGGCCGTGCCCTCATTGAAACTGGCCTGTCCGATCACCGACCAGCCAGGGGCAAAGCGCCACTGGCCTCCCAGGGTCCAGCCCCGACCAAACCCGCGATAGCGGTTGTTCGGTCGCGCAGTTTCCCGACCCGAACGGTCATCATTGTCCAGGTAGAGTTCCTCATAGCGGGTGAACCAGGATGTGGAAGCTGTTGCCAACCATTCTGCCTGCAGGTACCAGCCTTCCGTGGTGACGCTGTCTGTCGATGGCTGTCCGACAATTTCGGCATTGAAGTCGCTGCCAAGGTGCAGGTATTCGCCGGTAAAGATCCAATCGTTCCAGCTGTATTGTGCGGAAACGATGGTAATCAGGGCCTCGAACTCAGCGTCGGTCACGTAGCGCAATGGGTTGGCCAGGATGTCGCCTGGAGGAGCGCTGATCAGGGCCGCCTGGGCGTCTGCTACCGACTGGGTGTCATCGGCCTCAATGGTCAGGTCCACGAAGCTCAAACCCAGCCTCAGATCCCGCTGGAAGGCGGGCACCAGGTTCAGGTTCAGCAGCCAGAGTGGAATGTCGTCCGACTCGCCCTCAGAGATGCGTTGCCCGAAAGCAAATCTTTCGAATTCCTCCAGGTCGATGTTGCGCTGGCCACCGGCCACTTCCCAGGTCAGCAGATTGTCGCTGAACAGGAAGGATCCATAGACATTGGCGCCATCCACGGAAATCAGGGTGTCCCGAAAGGCGTCGAAATAGATGGAATCGGGCACGCTGTACCCGGGCCGGGCCGAGGGGATGTCCCGGATGGCGTTGTAAAACCCGATGTTGTTCTTGACCCGGCCGGCGCGAACGCCGAATGACGCGTTCTGGTTACTGAATACCAGGTAATCGGCGAGCAGGAAGTCCACCCGGACGTCGCCATCGTCGGCCTCGTCCTGCTGGCGGCTGAGCACCTGGCCGGCCAGACGAAATTCCGGAGACAGTTCGGTAAAGCCATTGACGCCAATTTCCCGGAACTTGAACGAGCCGTTGTCGGCATCGGTGCCGGCGTAGGGGTTGTCCGGGCTGTACAGGAAAGCCTGGTTCAGGAAGCCGTGGATCTGGGACGACTCTCCAAGTTCAATGGCCGACACCTGGGCGCTGGCCGTGAGGGTGAGGGCAACCATGCCGCGAGTAAACTTGTTCATGGCTGATCTCCTCCCAGCACTCGTACACCCTCTGCCGGGTAATTCTCTGACACGTATCCCACCGCTCCCGGGGTGGTCTGGATCGTTTTGAGCATGGCGTCCTCGGACTCGACCACCGTGGGGGCTTTGCCGGTGCCGGTAAAAAGCATGCGGTTCCAGATCCGGTCGAGCTGATGTGCCTGGATTTGCAGGCGATCAACCACAAATCTGCGGTGCAGGCTGTGGGTGCTGGGCAGGACAAAAACCTGGATGGCCTGGCCGTTCGGCCATTTTCTAGTTTGCATGGCGAAGATCTGATTGAGGTAAGCCGAGTCGAGAGTGGTCATGTCGACACTCTCATTGAGAAGGATCTTGGGAGCGGACAGCGCCATCTGACTCAAGGCCAGCAGAATCCCTAGCATCAGCCAGGAGAATCCGCGGGTGCGGGCTAGGGGTCGGTATGTCGCTTCCATGTGTACGAGTCGCGCCTTGGAGTCTACGCTCATTTGTAGTCGACTATTCCTCAAAATGCATTGAATTTGTGTAATTTTTTCCGATTTTTGTGTGCGTTCCTGTAGCCAGGTCACGGTTTTTCCGGTGGTGGTGTAAACCCGGCCAACCCCGACTGCTCCAGCAGCGCGGAAAATTTCAGCGTAGTCAGATCCCGGCCGGGCGCACCAATCACCTGCACGTTGTAGGGCAGGCCGTTCTCGGACAGACCCAGGGGCACCGAGGTGGCCGGCAGCCCGAGCAGGGTCGCCAGCGCGATCCAGCAGAACTGATCCATGTAGGCCCGAGGCTGCCCGTCCACCCTGATGGTGCGCCGGAACACCGGTTGGCTGTGATCGTGGCGAATCGCGGTGGTGGGGGTAATCGGCGTCAGTAAGACATCGAATTCCTCGAACAGGGTCTCGATTTCCGCCCGCATTTTCTCCCGCACTTCGTTCCAGACCGCCCATTGGTGCGCGGCCTGGTTCGCACCCCGACCGTATTCCCCTATGTATGGCGTCACCGGGCCGAAAAACTTTAGCCATCGTTCCAGTCTTGCGACCCATTTCATCTGCCGGCGCTGGGCCGGAGTCAGCGAGGCCGACAGCAGGCTGCCGAGCAGATTGAAGTAGGCGGGCAGGATGTGCTCCAAATTCAGCAGGCGGTGTCGGGCTTCCGCCACGAGGGCGCCGAGGCCCTCCAGTTTATGCCCCAGGGCGCGGTAGCTGCTACTCAGCGACGCTTCGATGGGGCACAGAGGGTCGTCCAGCCATAACCCGACCCTAGCCTGCTCCAGGGATCGCAACTCGGTGGGCGCCATCGTCAGCGACCAACTGCGGGCGTCCACCGGGCGAGGGCCGGCAATCACCCCGAGTAAGAGTTCCAGGTCCCGGGTACAGCGGGCCATTGGGCCGCCTTCGGCCAGGTCCGGAATGGATTGCGTTCCGGGCGGTCCGGGAATGTGGCCGCGCAGCGACACCAGTCGCCGGGTGGGCTTGTGGCCAAAAACGCCACAGAAATGAGCCGGGGTGCGAATCGAGCCGGCCAGGTCACTCCCCACTTCCAGCGGGGTCATGCCGCTGGCCAGGGCCGCGGCCGCGCCACCGGAGGAGCCGCCGGGGGAGTGATCGGAGTGGTACGGGTTGTTGGTGACCCCGAACAGTTTGTTGTAGCTCTGCAGGTCAGTGGCGAAAATCGGTACGTTGGATTTGCCAATGATTATGGCACCGGCGGCCTCCAACCGTTCGACCACATCGGCGTGTCGTTCCGGAACGTGTGCCTTCAGTGCCGGCGCGCCGGCGGTGGTGGTCATGCCGGCCACCTCCCAGGTGTCCTTGAGGGTCAGCGGCAAACCGTGCAATGGCCCCAGCCTTCGCCCGTCCGCGCGCTGCTGATCCGCCTGGCGCGCCTGTTCCAGCGCTCGGGCCGAATCCAGGGTAACCACTGCGTTGATGCCAGGATTCTGCTGCGCGATGCGCTCGAGCAGGGCTTCGGTCAGCCGCTCGCTGGTCAAGCGTCCGGCGTCGAGCTCAGTCAGCAACTCGTGGGCAAAACGGTAATGCAGTGCTTCCATGGCGGATCGGCCTTGCGGTTCTTGGGAGTTATTGGGCTGCTTCAGGGTAGGTCTTCGCGCCAGTATTTCACCCGGACCTGCGCCTTCACGGCGTCGATGATTTCAACGATCAGGTTGATCAGAGCTTCGTTGTTGGTGTCCTCGGACTCGACCTGCTCCGGGCTCGGCAGGAACACATTGACGATGTCCTCGATGAAGGCGTGATTCGAGGCCGAGGCCAGGTCTTCCAGAATCTGATGGATCACGTTGGCCACGATGTCGCCCACCGCCTCCTCCAGGGTTTCCTGGATGGTGGGGCCCACCACCGGCAGGTATTTCAGCCGCGACAACTCCAGATTCTGCTTCAGGGCGCTGTCGACCCGGTCCTCAAGATAGCTTCGCAGCGCGCCCCGGTTGGGCACATAGCCCTCCTGAGCCGCCTCCGCCACGCGGGCGGAAATCCAGTCGGTCAGCATGGCCCGGCGCGGGTACAGGATTTCCTGCTGGATCCGGTCGAACAGCGGTGAGCCCCGCTTGACCTCCTGCTGCACGCCGTTCAGCACCTTTAGCACTATCCGGTCGGACAGTTCCTCCATGAAGGCCTCGTAGTAGAAGTTCACGAAGCGGTACAGCTTGGTGTTGGTGACATCGATGATCTTGTACTGATGCAGACGATAGATGATGGAAATGACGCGAAGAATTCGCAGGAAACGCAGGCTACCCACCGGGATGCAACCGACCAGGTCGTACCAGTGGATAAACGGGTAGAAGTACCAGCGATCGTAAGTCTTGGCTTTCACTGCATAGCCCCAGCGCAGAAAGAATTCGCTGAGAAAGATCGACACGAAGATCAGGTCGTAGAAGATGAAGCGATCGTGGATGGGGTGATAGAGGCTCTGCAGGTTGGGTGTGTACTGCTTCAGCAGATCCTGTACGGCGCCAAAGCTGTAGATGGAATCCCAGATAATGAACGCCAGATTCACGATCAGCAGGCCCAGCATAATGAAATCGACGATAAACCAGATCAGCTGGTGGCTGGACTTCAGGTTTTCGCGGTTGATGTGCAGCATTCAGGGCTTCCAGTTGCCTGCCGGGACGTTATAACTTCCTGACAGATTAGCGTATTTTGGCTCAGACGACGACCGCAGGCGGATTAACTTGACCCTCTGCTGCTAAACTCTCAGTCTTGAATGGACACATGCTCAACATCGCCAATGCTGAAACCGCCGGATGCTCTCTAGAACCCATGTTGTGAAACCAGGCCGTGGCCGGCTGTTTGCCCTGATGTTGCTGTGGTTGCCGGTGGTGGCCTGGGGCCAGCAGGTGGAGGTGCAGCTCGAGGGTGACTACCCGGCGCTCAAGGACAACGCCAAGGCCTTTATTGGTGAGGTTGAGGGTCGCAGCGGGGACAACCTGCGTCGCTACGCCGCCACCGCGGTCAGCCAGGCCGAACAGGCGCTGCGCGCCCTGGGGTATTACGAACCGCAGATCGACTGGCGGGTGGAAGAAGACGATTCCGACGACAACGCCCGGCTGATTCTGACCATCGTGCCCGGTGAGCCGGTGCGGGTGACCAAGCGGCGAGTGGAAATCCGCGGCGCCGCGGCCTCGGACAGCCGGTTTACCGACGAACTGCCCGAGAAACCGGCCGAGGGGGATGTGCTCAACCACGGCGAGTACAACAATCTGCGCGACACCATCCAGAGCCGCGCCCGGCAGCGTGGCTATTTTGACGGTTCCTTCGTTGAAAAGACCCTGACCGTGAACCCCGAGGCCCGCACTGCCGAGGTGGTGCTGGTCTACGAGAGTGGCAGGCGTTACCAGCTCGGCGAGGTCACCTTCACCGAGGGTCACTGGTTCGAGAAGGATTTGCTGCAGGATTTCGTCACCTTCGAGCCCGGCACACCCTATCACGCTGACAAGATCGCCCAGCTCAACCGGGACCTGTCCAGCAGTGGGTATTTCTCCGGCATTGATATCGACGTGCCGCCGGACCAGGCCGTGGACGGGGTGATTCCCGTCAGCGTCACCGTCACCCGACGATCGCCGCGCTCGGTGGGGGTGGGTGTCGGCTTTTCCACCGACGTCGGGCCACGTTTTCGCGGCAACTGGCGGGAGCACTGGATCAATCCCATGGGCCATAAGCGGGGCGCCGATACCGAGCTGTCGGTGCCGCGCCAGAACGTGAGTGCCTGGTACGAACTGCCGCTTGAACCGCCAATGACCGACCTGATTCGCTTGACCGCGGGCTATCAGCGCGAGGACATCGAGAATGTGGAGTCCGAGCTGTTAACCATTGGCCAGCAGTGGCAACACCAGTTGGACAACGGCTGGTTGCAGGTGCTGTCGACCCGCTGGGAAGGCGAGCGTTTCAACATTGGCGACGACGAATCCGGCACTAGTAGCCTGTTCCTGCCCGGCGCCGCCTATTCCAAGCGCTACGTTGATACCGCGCTGGACCCGTCCCAGGGCTATCGGTTGCAGTTCGACGTCACCGGCGCCCACCGGGCGGTCCTGTCCACCGTCGATGTGCTCCACGTCATGGCCCTGGCCAAGGGCCTGTATACCGTGTTCGATAACCATCGGTTCCTGGGCCGGGTTCAGGCCGGAGGCGTGGCCACCAACAAGTTTGAAGATGTGCCGCCCTCGCTCCGGTTCTTCGCCGGTGGTGACCAGAGCGTGCGGGGCTACGGCTACGAGACCCTGTCGCCGGAAAACGACAATGGCGTGCCAGTGGGCGGCCGTTTCCTGCTGGTTGGCAGCGTCGAGTATCAGTACCAGTTCGCCGCACGCTGGCGGGCCGCGATGTTTGTCGACCATGGCAACGCCATCAACGATCCGTTCGATCCGCTGGCCACCGGTGCCGGCATCGGCCTGCGCTGGATCAGTCCGGTCGGGCCACTGCGTCTGGATGTCGCCAAGGGCCTGGATCCAGAATTTGGCGGCGGCTGGCGAATCCACTTTTCCATGGGGCCTGAACTGTGACCGAACAGCACGACCAGCAGCGGCCTCCAGAGTCCCAGTCAGACACCGGCAACGACGAACGCCGCCGGCGCTCGTTCTGGTTCTGGCTGCTGCTGGCGCTGGCCATCGTCATTCTGCTGCCGCTGTTGCTGCTGGCTGGGCTTCTGCTGGCTCTGCGCTCGGAAACCGGCACCGCCTGGGTGATCGACCAGATCCCCGGGCTGGACGTGGTGGAGGCCCGAGGCTCCCTGCTAGGACAATGGCAGGCGGAAGAAGTGCTCTGGCAGGGCTTCGGCACCCGTGTGGAGGTGACCTCGGCACTGGTGGACTGGTCGCCGTCGTGCCTGTTTCAGGCTGAGATCTGCCTCGACACGCTGAAGGCCGAGCGCCTTGACGTGCAGGTCCAGCCGTCGTCCGAGCCTGAGGCCGAGGAGCCGCGCTCGGCCGTGGCCTTGCCGACCCTGGATTTGCCCGTGGGTGTGCGCATCGGCGATGTCAGCCTGGGGCCCTTCAGCTTTAACGACGGCAAGATCTGGGATCGGCTGGAAGTGTCCGCCGGTGGTTCCGGTGCCGACTGGCAGCTGGAACGGGCCGTGTATGAGCTGGGCGACATCGCCGTATCGGCGTCTGGCCGGGTCACCACTCGTCGGGACTGGCCGCTGAATCTGGCGGTGGCGGTGCAGCTGCCCCCGCCTGAGGGTGATCGATGGCTGATTGACCTGGATTTGTCCGGCAGCGCCGAGGATCTCCGGGTGAGGGGGCAAAGTCGCGGTTACCTGGACGCCAGGCTCGAGGGTGAGGT
>JBPEXK010000071.1:0-2033 GCA_052031745.1 Marinobacter sp.
AGAGCCAGCTCGAGCAGGCCCGTATAGATCTGGAAAACGCCCGTCGGGCCGGCGATCTGGGCAAGATGTCTGAGTTGCAGTATGGGCAGATCCCGGAACTCGAACGTCAGCTCGACATGGCGAGCCAGGCCGAAATGATGGAAATGAAGCTGCTCCGCAACCGGGTGACCGACGAGGAGATTGCCGAGATCGTGTCCAAGTGGACGGGGATCCCGGTATCGAAGATGCTCGAGGGTGAGCGGGACAAGCTCATGCGCATGGAGGAAGCCCTGCATGACAGGGTCATCGGTCAGGATGAAGCCGTCGAGGCAGTAGCGAACGCAGTACGTCGGTCCAGGGCCGGGCTCTCGGATCCGAACCGGCCAAATGGTTCATTCCTGTTCCTCGGCCCCACCGGTGTTGGTAAGACGGAGCTTTGCAAGTCGCTGGCGTCGTTCCTGTTCGACACCGAAGAGGCCATGGTCCGCATCGATATGTCCGAGTTCATGGAGAAGCATTCGGTGGCCCGGCTGATCGGCGCGCCTCCGGGCTACGTCGGCTATGAAGAGGGCGGCTACCTGACCGAAGCCGTGCGCCGTCGGCCCTACTCGGTGCTGTTGCTGGATGAGGTGGAAAAGGCCCACCCGGATGTCTTCAACATCCTTTTGCAGGTTTTGGAGGATGGTCGCCTGACCGACGGCCAGGGTCGCACGGTCGACTTCCGCAACACCGTGGTGGTGATGACCTCGAACCTGGGTTCCGACATCATCCAGCAGAAAGCCGGTGAAGAGAATTACGAGGCCATGAAGTCGGCGGTGATGGACGTGGTGGGTACCCACTTCCGGCCCGAGTTCATCAACCGGGTCGACGAAGTGGTGGTGTTCCATCCGTTGGCGCAGAACCAGATCCAGGGCATTGCCCGGATTCAGATCGAAGCCCTGGGCAAGCGGCTGAAAGATCAGGAGATGAAGCTGGAACTGGACGAGGCTGCCATGGAACTGTTGGCCGAGGTCGGCTACGACCCGGTGTACGGAGCCCGGCCGCTGAAACGTGCCATTCAGCGGATGATCGAGAATCCGTTGGCGCAGCAGTTATTGCGGGGCGATTTTGTGCCGGGGGACACCATCCGTGCCTCGGTTCAGGATCACCAACTGGTGTTTGCCAAGGCATAAGAGATACTGGGGCCGGATCGGTTTGGTTCGGCCCCGGTTTTCGCATCGATCGACTCGGTGATTAGCTCTCTTCGGGGCCGCAGTCCCGCGCGATGATCTCCTCGTACTTCTCGCGTTTTTCGGCGATCTCCTCAGGCGTCAGATAGCGCAACTCGCCATTTTCCTGAATTCGGATGCGAGCGTTGTTTCCCATGACCCGCAGATTGGTTTGGGCGGTTTCGCAATTGGCTGCCCGCTGTTTCTGCCGGGCTTCGTTAGCGGCGGCTTCCCGACGCTGCTTTTCCGCTTCCTGCTCCTTTTCTTCCAAAGCCTTGACGCGCTCGGTCGGGCTAGGGCGGTTGGTGGTCGACGGTGAGGCACTCCCGGCCCGCACATTTACTTTCTCAGACTGAGCGTCGGAAGGCTGCCGGTCACCAAAATGAGTCACCCCATCCTCGTCGGTCCACTTGTAAACAGAGCCGCCCATCGCGACCCCTGGTGCCCCGGCCAGCAACAGGGTCAGTGTCAGGATTTTTTTATTCATCGGTGTACTCGCCTTAGGTTTACTGCACCCGGACCAGCTCACAACCTGAACGTCCGGAATCCTCATTGTAGGTATGCACGCCAATCATGCCATCCGTACCAATTATTTTCTTCCATTTGGTTCAAAACTTGAGGCACTTGCTCGGCCCAGCGCCCGGGCGCTCCAAAAGGGTAGGTAATAATACGGTGGCTACTATTGACAGGGAGTTTCCCGCTGTCAGAATTACCGATTGCCTGAGGACTGGGGTCAATACGGCAGGCAATCCCGAGCGAGTATCCCCCGTTTAACACCACACTGAACGCACCGCGCCGTCGTCGCGGGATGGTTGTTGCTTACGTGCAACCCGTTGATTGGCCGTT
>JBPEXK010000072.1:0-3190 GCA_052031745.1 Marinobacter sp.
AAGGCCTCGGTGAGCAAGCACCTGTCTTCCATTGGTGATGCCGTGGGCCGGTTCCGGGAGCAGGAAACCGACCGGGAAAAGGCGCTGACCGACCAGCTCCGGGCGATGCAGGAAAAAATTGCCGTGATGGAGGAGCACTCGGAGCAGTTGCAATCCGAAGTCCGCCGCGAGCGGCTGCGGGCCATGACTGATCTGCTGACCCAGCTGCCAAATCGGGAAGCCTGGCAGGAGCGGCTGGCCTTTGAAGTGAATCGTTGGCATCGCTATCGAAAAGCCTTGACCATCGGTCTCCTCGATATCGATCTGTTCAAACGCATCAACGACAGCTTTGGTCACAAGGCCGGAGACCGGGTTCTGCAGTTGATTTCCCGGGAGCTGAAAAACGGCCTGCGCACCACCGATTACGTCGCGCGCTTCGGCGGCGAGGAGTTCGTACTGCTGTTCCCGGAGACCACACCCGATGAGGCCTTGGTCGCGATGGAGAAACTGCGCCAGCGGATCGCCAAGCTACCGTTCCATTTCAGCGGCGAGCCGGTCGCCGTCACTTTCTCGGCCGGGTTGGCGGGCTTTGAGAAGGGGGATTCGGAGGAGTCGGTGTTTGAACGGGCCGACCGGGCCCTGTACCTGTCCAAGGACGCCGGCCGGAATTGTGTCACCATCAGCAGCGAGCACGCGCCTCAGTGACGCATGCGGGCATCCAGCTCGTCGATCACCTCAGCCCAGTCGCTGTCCTCTTCCAGTCCCTCTTCCAGGAAGTGGGACTGGCTCTCCGACCAGAACGGCGCATCCTGAAGCGCGATCTCCCGGGGCAGGGGCGAGTACCTGGACACAAAATCGTCGATACTCTGTTCATCGGAGGCCAGCCCCAGCTGGTCAAACAGGGTGGTGAGGGTGTGCTTACTGGTGTCCATCAATACGGTTCTCCTGAATAGCATTGGCCGGAATGAAATCCCCGGCGATTGCAGGTATTGTTCCCTGAAATGTAGCGGAACCCCTAAGGATATCCAGTGAAGGTGATCCTACCCTTCTTACTATGCTGCCTCCTGGTACTGTTTCAATCCCCTCTGCGGGCGGACCCGCCCCAGCCTTCCCCGGCGCCGGTGCTGGGCAGCCAGGAACTGGCCTGGCTCAACGAGCAGGACCGGTTCCGGGTGGGCGTGCGAGTCGGCCAGGTTCCGCTGATTTTCGACACCGGCGATGGCACCCTGGCCGGCACCTACATCGACTACCTGGCCCGGTTGTCGAGCAAGCTCGACGTCGCTATCGAGCCAGTGATTCTGGGCGCCGAGCGGGGCCCGGAAAAGGTCCCGGCCCAGCCGCACCTGGATGCGGTGCTGACTACCCGGCTTCCGGACGCCCAGGTCACCAGCGGAAAGCGCTACACCGAACCCCTGATGAGTCTGACCTACGGCCTGTTTGTCAGCGCCGGTAACGTCGCCATCCGCAGTCTCTCGGATCTCGAGGGCGGTCGAATTGCGGTGATCGATGGCGACGTTAACCAGTACCCCATGCTGGACCCGGTTGAGAGTTTCACCCCGGTGCCAGTGGACGCTATCGGCGAGGCGGTCAGCCAGGTCTTGTCGGGGCAGGCGGATGCCTTCCTCGGTCCCGTTCCGGTGGTGTCGGATTACCTGCAATCGGCCATGATCAGTGGCATCGGCCTCGCCGCCTTGCTGGAGGAGGAGCGGGTGGACGTGGTGCTGCAGATGGACGTGGACAACGACCGTCTGTACCGGGTGTTGAACCAGGCGGTCGAGGCCATCAGCCACAATGAGCACCGGGCTATCCGGCAGGCGTGGCTGGAGGCGGATGTGCCCGCCCTGGAGCGCAACGGTCTGGAGTTGTCGGCGTCCGATCAGGAGTGGCTGAAGCGCCATCCCAACCTGCGGGTCGCCTTCCGGTCCGACTGGCCACCGTTCGAATACGCCCAGGATGGCCGCGCCACCGGGCTGGTGCCGGACCTGGTGACCCGGCTGGAAACCGAACTGAACACCCGCTTCAACCGCAGCCTGGTGACCGAGCGCGGCAGTGCCGAGCGCCAGCTCAAGGCCGGTGAAGTGGACATCCTGCCCGGCCTGTCCCGCACCCCGCGCACCGAAAGTGAGTACCTGTTTACCCGCGCCTACGTCACTGTGCCCATCGCCCTGGCGATCCGCGATGACGGCCGCTTCATCGGCGAACTGCGGGAGTTGCGCGACGAACGGGTAGGGGTGGTCAACCGCCACGCCGCCCACGATTACCTGCTGATCAATCACCCAAACCTGGATATCTATCCGGTCGAGACCGTGGAGGAGGGCCTGCTGGCGCTGTCCAATGGCGATCTGGAGGTGATGGTCACCCACATACCGGCGGTCAGTTACACGGTGGCCCGGCTGGGGCTGTCCAACCTGCGGATCACCAGCATCACCCCCTACGAGTACGATCTGCGCCTGGCGGTGAGCAAGGACAAGCCGGAGCTGCACCGGATCCTGAACCAGGCCCTCAACAGCCTGGACGCAGAGGAAACCGAGACCATCTACAATCGCTGGATCCACCTGGATATCGAACAGGAGACCGACTACACCGTGGTGCGCCGGGTGGTGCTGATTGCGGTACTGGTGGTGCTGATATTCCTGTACTGGAACCGCAAGCTGTCCCGGGAAGTGGACGAACGCATCCGCTCGGAAAATGCCCTGCGCCGAAGTGAGGACGAACTGCGGGCGGCCAAGCTGGAGGCGGAGCGCCTGGCCCGGGAGGCGGAGGCCGCGAGTCTGGCCAAAAGTGAGTTCCTGGCCAACATGTCCCACGAGATTCGCACCCCGATGAACGCGGTGATCGGCTACAGCGACCTGCTCAACAACACCGTCACCGATCCCCAGCAGCGCACTTACCTCGAGGCCATCCGCGCCGGCAGTCGCAGTCTGCTGATGCTGATCAACGACATCCTGGATTTGTCCCGGATCGAGGCCGGCAAGCTGCGCCTGGATTATTCCGCGGTGTCGGTGCGCCGACTGCTCGGCGACGTGCGCCACATCTTCGACCTGCGGGCCCGGGAGCAGGGTATATCCCTGGAGGTCAGTGTCGATTCCAAGATGCCCCAGGCGATGATGCTCGATGAAACCCGGCTGCGCCAGGTGCTGTTCAACCTGGTGGGCAACGCGATCAAATTTACCCACGAGGGTGGTGTCACGGTGCGGGCCGCGGTCACGCC
>JBPEXK010000073.1:0-7194 GCA_052031745.1 Marinobacter sp.
TGGGCGTGGTGTTCCTGGGCAAAGACCCGAAGATTGCCCGCACCGTTGCCATCAAGACTCTGAGCTATCAGGCCTTTGATGACGGCCACCTGCCGGAGCTGAAAGCCCGGTTCTTCCGGGAGGCAGAAGCGGCCGGGCGGCTTGCGCATCCGGCGATCGTAACCGTCTATGACGTCGGCGAGGAGGCGGACCTGGCGTACATCGCCATGGACTTTGCCCCGGGCCGTTCCCTCAGCGAGTTTGGTAAACCCGGTCGGCTGTTGCCCCTGCCCACGGTGCTGGACATCGTGGCTCGGGTTGCCGACGCGCTGGCGTATGCCCACAGCCAGAAGGTGGTACACCGGGACATCAAGCCGGGCAACATCATCTACAACCCGGACGATGGCGGCATCAAGATCACCGATTTCGGCATCGCCAAAATTTCCGACGATTCCCGCACCAAAACCGGCAGTGTCATGGGCAGCCCGCTGTACATGTCTCCGGAGCAGCTTAAGGGCCAGAAGGTCACCGGCGCCTCCGACATCTACAGTCTCGGGGTGACCCTGTACAAGCTGGTGAGCGGCTCCACTCCCTACCAGGGCGACACCCTGGCCAACCTGACCTACCAGATTCTCAATAAGCGTCCCCGCAGCGTGCGCGAGTTCAATGCCGATCTCCCCAACGGCGTGGTGCGGCTGATCAACAAGGCCATCCAGCGTGAGCCGGACAAACGTTTTGCCTCCGCCGCAGCCATGGCCGAGGCGGTGCGTCGGCTGGCGGTGAAAGAAGCCGGGGAGGTGTCCTGATGGGCTGGCAACTGGCAGGGCGCAGCCACACTGGTGCGGTGCGCGAGAGCAATCAGGACGTGGCCAGTTGGCAGGTCCGGGAAGACGCCGAAGCCGCTCTGGCATTGGTGGCAGACGGTATGGGCGGTTACCAGGGCGGTGAAATCGCCAGCCGGTTAGCGGCGGAGGCGGTGCTTGAGTCGCTGACCGCCCGTGTGTTCGCTGTGGATCAGGCGCACCCGCCGATGACCGAGCACGATGCCCTGATGGCCGCCTTTGCCCTGGCCAACGAACGCATTCACGAGCGCCGCGCCTCTGAGACCCGGCTGGAAAAAATGGGCACCACCCTGGTGGTGGCCTGGGTGGAGGGCAATACCGCCCACATAGCCCACGTGGGTGATTCCCGGTGCTATTTGCTTCGTGACGGCAAAGGCCGCTGCCTGACCCGGGACGACACCGTGGTTCAGAACATGATCGACGACGGCAGCATCTCCGAGGCCGAGGCCCCTAACGTACCGTTTCGCAACGTGCTGACCCGGGCGGTGGGGGCCATGGAACCGCTGGAGATCACCTATTCCCGCCAATCCCTGCAACCGGGCGACCGCCTGCTGCTGTGCTCGGACGGCCTGACCAATTCGGTCAGCCAGCTGGAGTGGGAAACGCTGGTGCAAGGGGCGGATACTGACGAGGCTGCGGTCGACGCCCTGATCGACACGGCCCTGGACAATCTGG
The DNA here is from genome assembly GCA_052031745.1 of Marinobacter sp. Lineage (GTDB taxonomy): Bacteria > Pseudomonadota > Gammaproteobacteria > Pseudomonadales > Oleiphilaceae > Marinobacter. The sequence goes on from JBPEXK010000073.1 coordinate 1,497, forward strand.
CCGCGGACAATGTGTCCGTTGTTCTTTTGACCCTGACATAAACAGAGGAACCTGAGATGGCATCGTTTTCACAGCTGGTGGACAACGTGGTGGTGAACACCTTTGAGCTGGATAAGCCCGAGACCCGGATCGGTCGTCGTTCCGACAACGACATCCAGATCGACGAGATCTCGGTCAGTGGGCATCACGCGGTAATCGAAGCTGTGCCCAATGCTTATCTGGACAACACTGTCGATTACTACATCACCGACCGTGACAGCACCAACGGCACCTTCGTGAACGAGATTCGGTTGGCCAGCCGACAGCGCCTGAACAGCAATGACATGGTTCGGGTGGGTTGGAACGAATTCCGGTTTGTGGACGAGGAAGAAAACGCCCTGGAGAAAACCGCTTACATCCTCGATTAAGAGGTGCGGCGGCGCTCAATGACCAGGGCAGAGAAGCGTTGTAGCAGGGACGCCGCCACCGGCGCCGGCTGGGTCGCGGCCAGCAGGGCTTGTGGATCGAGCTGTTCAGCCACCAGCTCCGGCGACTGGACTTCCAGATAGGCCCGCATGACCACGTCTGAGAATTCCGGGTGGAATTGCACACCCCAGGCGTTGGAGCCCACCCTAAAGGCTTGATGCGGCTCGAAATCGCTGCGGCCAAGAAGTACGGCACCGTCAGGCAGCCCCAGTACCGACTGTTTGTGGGTCAGTTGGGCCGGGAACGACCCGGGCAGGTCGCCAAACAGCGGGTCAGAGGCCGCATTGTCGGTCAGCTCGATGGTGCGGGTGCCGGTTTCCCTACCTTCCGGGTGGTAGCCCACCTCTCCACCCAGGGCATGGGCCAGCAGTTGGTGCCCGTAGCAGACCCCGAACACCGGAACCTGCAGGTCAACCACCTGGGCCAGCCAGCGGGCGGTGTTTTCACTCCACTCGGCTCGGTCGCTGACCATGGCCGGCGAGCCGGTCACCACAACGCCATCCCATTGCCTGGGGTCGCCGGGCAGCTCGCCCTGTTCGACGTTCACCACGGTCAGGTCGAGTTCGGACGCCAGGCCACGAACGAACCAGTCCTCAAAATCACCGTGGGCCTCCCGGATGCTCGGGTAGGTGGTTCCGGTTTTGAGGATGACAACCCGGGCCGTTTGGCTGTTTGGGTTTGGTTCGCTCATTGCAGGTGTCCTATCGCTTGCCGTGATTGCGGTCTGGGCTGACCGGGGCTTATTCAGCCGGCTCCGGCAGCTCAGCGTTGTGGAAGATGTTCTGTACGTCGTCGAGGTCGTTCAGCATGTCGTAGAACTTCTCGAACAGCGGGACATCGTCGCCTTCAACCGGTGTGGTGGTCTTGGGCAGAAACTGGATTTCGTCGGTCTCGAAATCGATGCCCTCGAACGCTTCTGTCAGCGCCTGGCGGGCTTTGGCGTACTCGGTGTTCGGCGTGAATACGGTAATCAGGCCGCCCTCGTTCTCAATGTCGGTGACATCAACGTCGGCTTCCATCAGGGCTTCCAGCACCGCCTCTTCGTCCTCGCCCTTGAATGCGAAGATGGCGCAGTGATCAAACATGTGGGCAACCGCGCCCGGGGTGCCGATCTTGCACTTGGTCTTGGTGAAGGCCAGGCGTACATCGCCAAAGGTACGGTTCGGGTTGTCGGTCAGGCAGTCCACGATCACCATGCAGTTGCCCGGGCCATAGCCCTCGTACCGGGCCGGGGAGTAGTCCTCGCCCGCGCCGCCCTTAGCCTTGTCGATGGCTTTTTCGATCACGTGCGTCGGCACCTGATCCTTCTTGGCACGGTCAATCAGGCCGCGCAGGGACAGGTTGCCGTCCGGGTCGGTACCGCCGGATTTTGCGGCCATGTAAATCTCACGACCGTATTTGCTGTACACCTTCGTTTTCGCCGCGGCCGTCTTGGCCATGGATTCCTTGCGATTCTGGTAGGCTCTGCCCATCTTCGCTGCCTCTTGTTTTAGCTGAAAACCGGGGATTTTACTCAACATTGGCGGTGCGGGACAGGTCTGTTTGACGGGCTGGCAAATACCGCGGCTCCATCGACTTGACGTTTTTAGGGGAAATGCTGAACTAATTAAACAGGTGGTCCTGTTTTCAGCCTGTTTTATCCACGATACCCAAAGGGCCCGTTGGCCAAGGGGAGTTCAAGATGAAACGTTTACTGATTTCTTCGGCCTCTCTCGTTCTCGCACTGTCATTCGCACCCGCTTACGGCGCAAGCCATGGCCATGACGAAGGCATGGAAAAAGAAGGTGCAGGGATGGAAATGGAGGAGCATAAAGATCACGGCATGGAAGGCGGTACTCACGAGGGCACCAACCTGGAGGAGTTGCCTCCCACCTCAGCAGGCCAGCCCGAGGAAGAGGGCATGGAGAAAGAGGGCATGGACGGTCAGATGCACGATGACTCCGGCATGTCGGATAAAATGGATACCATGAACTTGGAGGAAAAGAAGTCGAGTTCAGAGTACTGAGTGTTCGCCCCAGCGGCGGACGTTCATACGTCCGTCGCTGTCTTGTCGAAACCTGCCTTTATCTTGACCCCACCGACAGCCCCAGAACGTCCCTCTAGCACATCGTAAGCAGCCCGTAAGCCACAGATGAAATTGTTGTAAGGATACTGAGGTTTAACCTTTCAGCTCTTTTCTGCTGGGGCCCGGAGAGTATCCTTGAAATGTGGGGTGAGTGTTTTTTGCGCAGTGTCAGCCCGTTGAGAGTTGTTCCCGAGGCCGGGGATTGGCGGCCGTCAGAGGGAGGGAAGCTCAATGAAAAAGCTAATCATTGGATCCTTAGCCCTTGGCCTGCTGGTGCCGATAAGCTCGGCGACGGCAGATCAGTGGGAGCGGCAGAAGGAACAGCAGCAGATGATGATGGAACGTGAGTCTGGCATGCATTCCGATACCGCCATGGGGCAACGGGAAAACCGCCTGATAATGGGCCGTGAGTCCAGACTGGACCCAGACAGCCCGAGAACCATAGAAGACCTGGAAAACATGCCAGCAACCGCAGCCGGTCGTGAAGGGCACAGAGGCATGGATAAGCAACGGCAGTACCCGAAGCGCTCTGGCCACCGCGGTGAGGTTGGGGGCGGTTATTGAACGGTTCGCGTAGCTCAATGGAGTGAGCTGCTTAGGAAGGGCGTCGCGCAGGAACAGCCGTCCGGGGCTGTTCCCTTCACATAGCGTCTAGGCCAACCGTGGCACCCGCTTGATACCCCGCCGAATACCCTGTTCCAGGGCCCGACTGACGAACTTGCCGGTGAACGGCACCCGGTCTTCGAACTGGATGGTGTAGCTAACCCGCGTCAGCCCGTCCTCAGTATCTTCAAATTCAATTCGGCCCAGATGATTCTTGATCGGGCTTAGGCTGGTGATGGCGTACTCGATCAGCAGATCCGGCTCAAAATTCAGAACCGTCTCCTCCAGGCTCAGCGGGCCAATGCCCACTTTCCGAACCGACCCAATGCCATTGGGGTCGGCCTGGTCGCTGTCTTTGATGCGCTTGACCGGTGCGCCGAGCAACTGGCCGAAGCGCTTGTGGTCGGCAAACAGGGCAAACACTCGGCTCCGGGGCACCGCAAAGGTCTCGTCAATTACGATGGTGTACATGGCCATGGTGTGTCTCTTGTTATGGATGCTGGTTCCAAGAGTATCTGTTTCATTTTACGAACAAAAGTCGCCCAACTGACGCCTTGGAGTCGAAGACCATGAACTGGCCTAAAACGCCCGGTTCAGTGCCGGGCTGTGTGTCGGTAATCCCGCGGCGATTGCCCCATCACCTTCTTGAACAGCCGGGAGAAATAGTAGGCGTCGTCGTAGCCCAGGCGCCGGCTGATGTCGGCAAAACTCAGGTCGCTGGTGTCGAGCATCTGGCAGGCTCGTTCTACCTTCAGGTGTAGGAAATGCTGGATGGGCGAGCTGCCGGTCTGTTCCCGGTAACGGGTGGCGAAGTGGGCCGGGGACAGGCCAGCCAGGTCGGCGAGCTGGTCCAGGGACACCCGCTCATCCAGATGCTCGCGCATGTAATTGTGGATGGTGTCCAGCTCCGCCTGTTGCTCGTGGCTGGTTTCATCGGCACTCAGTGGCACCGCGGCCATTAACTGGCGCAGCCGGTTGGCGGCATGGATCAAACCCTTGGCCCGGAAGCCGGTCTGGCGTACCGAGAGCAGGCCGTTGAAGTCCACCAAGAGCCGCGGTTGCCGGCCGAGGTGGCGCACCCGGGTGTTGCCGGAAAACCCCATGTAGTGGCGGAACTCCTCCGCCAATGGGCCGGTGTAATGCACCCAATGGATTGTCCATGGGTTGTCCGGGTCCGAGGTGTAGCGATGGTGGGCGCCGGCGGGCAACAACAGCAGGTCGCCGGGCCCCACGGTGTAGGGCTCACCCAGCACGTTCAGGAACGCCTTGCCCTCGGTGCAGTAAATCAAAAGATAGTCGCTGTGGTGCTCCCGGTGCATGTGGTGCCCCGCGGCACGGCGGTAGTGGCCAAACGCCAGGGGGTACAGGTCCTGGGTGAGCGGGTGGCTGGCGAGTAGCCGGATGATTGGGGCCGGTACTACATAGCGGACGCTGTCCTTGGGTACCGGCCATTGTGAGGTTTGGGTCATTGCACTGGCCGTTAGTCGTAGGCTTTATCGAAAGATAGTCCATCACGAGCGAAATTTAGTCAATCATCCGGGCGCCCGGGCCATGCTAGTCTTCTGGAAATCGTGGTCGAAACCCTCGGGTTTTGGCTTGCTTCCCTCATAACAACAAACAGGGATTTCGCTATGAAAAACGTACCTCTGTACCTCGCCGGTGAATTCGTTCAAAGCCAGGCCCAGGACTGGATTGAAGTCACCAACCCGGCCACCAACGAAGTGATCGCGAAGGCGCCGTGCACCACGCCGTCTGAGATGGAAAAGGCGATTCAGAACGCCGGAGAAGTGTTCAAGTCCTGGAAAGAAACCCCCGTTTCCGAGCGTGCCCGGGTGATGATGCGTTACCAGGCGCTGCTGAAAGAACATCACGACGAAATCGCCGAAATCCTGTCGGAAGAGACCGGCAAGACTTTTGAAGACGCCAAGGGCGATGTTTGGCGTGGTATCGAGGTGGTTGAGCACGCCGCCAACGTGGCCTCCCTGATGATGGGCGAAACCGTTGAAAACGTGGCCCGGGAAGTGGACACCCACTCCTGGATCCAGCCGCTGGGCGTGTGCGCCGGTATCACTCCGTTCAACTTCCCGGCCATGATCCCGCTGTGGATGTTCCCGATGGCCATCGCCTGCGGCAACACCTTTATCCTGAAGCCGTCCGAGCAGGATCCGCTGACGCCGATGCGTTTGGCTGAGCTGTTCGAAGAAGCCGGCGCACCCAAGGGCGTGCTGCAGGTGGTTCACGGTGGCAAGGAGCAGGTGGATGTGTTGCTGACTGACCCGGCCATCCGTGCCGTGTCCTTCGTCGGCTCCGTGCCGGTGGGCCGTTACATCTATGAGACCGGTACCCGCAACATGAAGCGTGTACAGAGCTTCGCTGGTGCCAAGAACCACATGGTGATCATGCCGGATGCGGACAAGCAGCAGGTGATCAACGCTCTGGTAGGTGCCTCCGTCGGCGCCGCCGGTCAGCGCTGCATGGCCATCTCTGTCGCCGTGTTCGTGGGCGAGGCCCAGAAGTGGATTCCGGAACTGAAAGAAGCCATGGCCAAGGTTCGCCCGGGTGCCT
>JBPEXK010000074.1:0-2328 GCA_052031745.1 Marinobacter sp.
CCGCTGAGGCCTTCACATCCGATACCAGCTCCTGAATCCGGGCGATGAAACGGTTCACACCGTGGGCCATTTCCGTCAGCTCGTCCTTGCCCTTCAACGACACCCGGCGGGTCAGGTCGGCTTCGCCATCGGCGATGTCCCAGACCGCGGAACTGAGGCGAAGCACCCGGGGCAGGAGTCCGCCACCGAGTACCAGCGCCATCAGCAGGATCAGCACCACCACCGAGCCGATGGCCAGCAGGGACAGATTGGCCGCCAGGCTGGAGGCTTCAACGTTGAGGGCGTCAACCGTGCTCTGGATTCTGGACCGGGTGTCGGCATCCATTCCGGCCAGTTGCTGCTGCAGGCGCTGGTTAACCTGTTCGGTCTCCGACTCCAAGGTGTCCCGCAGGGCGTCGATGCTGCCGGTGATGGTGGCGCTGAATTCCTGTTCGAGAGCGTTCAGGTCGCGGTTGATGCCTTCCAGCGACAGACCCAGTTTAAGCTGACCGATCGCGGAGCCTTGGGGCGCAATGTCGGCGGTGATGATCACCACATTCGGGTCACGGCTTGCCGCATCGAGGACACGATTTGCCGCACCCCGACCCTCACCCTGCTCCATTAGAGTGCGTACCCGGTCGTCGGTCCGATCCACGTAGCGGGTCAGGCGATCGCCGTACTGATCGTAGTAAACCGCGAACAGAACCGATTCACGGGCGTCGGCCAGCTCGACCAGATCGGTCAGGCGGGGCACGTCCCGGTCCCAAATCAGCGGCGCGGCAACCGCTGCCAGTACGTCGGCCAAGCCCTGCGCCTCGGCCATGACCGCAGTACGAACGTTCCCTGCAACCCGCTCCTGCTGGGCGGTTTGTTGTCGGGTGAGTTCACCGGAGAGTTCGTCGGTGGTCTTCTGGCGCATGGTCTCCAGGCGGGAGCGGACGTCTTCGCGGGTATCGCCGAAGGAAGCGCTGACCTGCTGACTGCTGGCCTCAAGGGCGGCGCCGGCGGTGTCCACCAGGCGCTCCACTTGGTTGGAGATCAGCCACTGGCTGACCATTACCTGAACCAGGCCGGCGACCACCAGAACGATGAATACCGGTCGGAGAAGACGGCTTGAGATCAACCGCCGCAGGGAAGGAAATGACATACGGACTCCGCTAGCCTTGGTGCCTAATGCGTCCGTTGCATCCGATCCAGCGTCCCTGCGAAGCTTGTGTCCGTATGTATAGCAAAACCCGGGCCGCTTTGGGCCGCATTTATGTACGGGTTTTGTAGTCAGTCGTCGTCGTTTTCCTCGAGTTCGATTTCGACCGCGGTGAAGGTGTTGCCATCCCGCGTGTATTCGACCTCGAGAATCAGCTCCTCACCAGCGCCAAAGCGGTTCGTGATCTCCGCCTGGGAGTTATCGGCGTAGCTGGTGGAAGCCGCGTCGATGGTCACACCGAGGATCGTAATGGCGCTTGGAGAGATAGCCGCAAGCTTGCCTTCGAGTTCGAACTGGGCTCGCTCGGCGGTACTTGCCACCTCATCGTCCACCTCGACTTTCAGTGCCTCGAGGAACACGTCGGTGCCCTGTTGCCTCTCGACACCTTCGACTTCCACGGTCGTGGTGCCGATGGGCAGGCTCTCGAACGACACGTCGGAGCCATCCTCAACGGTGAACGCCGTGGTCGGCAAGACCCGAACCTCAACACCACCAATAAAGAAGGTGTTGTCCGCAGCAGAGCTGATCACGCCCTCTACCTCGGCATTGCCGTCCCGAAGCTCGATTTCCTCCGCCTCGATCACGGTATCCGACAGGAACTGCCCCTCAACCTGGACCAGGAGCCCTTCGTTCAGGTCCGAGAGTTCAAGATCGTCGTCCAGTTCAGTGGCGCTGGTCACGCGGACGGTGAGATCCCCTATGCGGAATTCCCCGGGCCGAGCGGAGGCGCCGGACGGGCTGTAGGAAGCATCGATGGTCGCGGTCAGCTGAATATCTTCGCCGCCATCGCGGCTGAATCGGCGGGCGTCGTCCCGGTCGATGCTACTGGCGGTCAACGTATTTCCGGCCAGGCTGCCTTCCACTTCGAGGACGGTGGCGGTGGCCAGATCTGATTCGGTGAGCCCGGAACCGAAGTTGACGCTCAACTCATCGTACTCGACGGTGATGGTGCCAATGGTGAACCGGTTCTGATCGGTATCCACCGTGGTGACCGTGCCCTCCAGTTCCACGTCGGTGGCGTCCCCCGCGATGGTTTCGATGTAGCCGGCCCGGTAGGAGCCATCGGCCTGGCGCCACGCGCTTACGCGCACATGATCGCTGATGGCCGCACCGCTGAGCAGGGTGGCGTAGGTGGTCCCGCGCAC
>JBPEXK010000075.1:0-18183 GCA_052031745.1 Marinobacter sp.
TCACTGGCCGGGTAGCTGGCCACGTGGTCATTCAGATAGTAGGTGTTGGCAATGGCGGTAGTAATACCTGTCAGCTCCCGGGTCAGGTAGGTTTCTACGTCCTCCGGGCTCACCTCGTTCAAGGTGCGGACAGCGTCGAGAATTCGGTCCCGCTTGGCCTGCGCGTCTTCCCGGTACTCCACGTCGGGATCAATGTCATCCGGATCTTCAGGGCGTTCGGGCTTCAGCGCGATGTCGACTTCGCTTGGAGGCTCGTCGCAGAGCGAGTGGCCCTCGGGGTAGAAGCAGATTTCCGCCAGAAGCTCATTGGCCGGTGACAGGGTGTCCTCGGATTCGCTGAATTCCGCCTCGCTGACGGAAAAGTCGATGGGCGCCGAGAGGTTAGGGAGGGCCTGATTCAGCTGGGTGATTACCCGTTCGCGGATATCGATGTTCTCGCCTTTCTTCACGTCGCCGGTCCAGTTCAGGGCGATCAGCAGGCGAGTGATGTTGATGACCTCCCGGTGTTCGATCAACAGCTGCTCCCGGAGGGTGTGGGTGCTCAGGCCCTCATCATCCGCGATCGGGTCGGTCAGGGCCGCTCGGACCTCCGGTACGAACTCCAGGGGTGTGACGTAGCGCTGAGCCGGCACGCCATCCACCAGGGGCAAGTCGCCCACCCGCAGGCTCAGGGTTTCGCCCGGGTAGTAACGAAACTCGCCCCGGGCATTGGTGCGGCCGCTCTGGCTCTGGGTTTGGTAGGTCAATCCGTTGATGCCATTGTGATTCAGTTGGCCGAGGCTGGTGTCGTCGCTGCTTGAGCCGCCGTCATCCAGGCAGCCTGCCAGGGCCAGGGTGGCGAACAGGGTCGCGGACAGTCGAATCGAAGGGCTAAATCTCATGGTCTGCGTACGTTCCGGTTGCGCGAGCGCGGCGTTCGGACGGAGGCCTGCTCGTCTTTTGTAAATTGTTGTAACCGCATTATATGGGCGGGCTGGAGGGGATATCGGGAAACCTGTCGCAGTTTCCGAGTTTCGCGCGGAGGCGGGAATGCCGGTGTTGAACCTTGAAAAAAAGCGGGTTGCCACTATCAATGGCAGTCTGGATAAAACCTCGATAGCAATCTCATTGGTAGTCCCGGGCTCGGTTCGTGGCGAAACACGTGCGCTTGCCCCGACAATCAGGACGGTTTATGACCCATGCTCTGGAAATTGAAGGTCTGGTAAAGACCTACGGTGATGGCTTCGAAGCCCTGAAAGGGATTGATCTCCGTGTGGCCGAAGGCGACTTTTTTGCCTTGCTCGGCCCTAACGGCGCCGGCAAATCCACCACGCTCGGCATCGTTTGCTCACTGGTCAACAAATCGGCGGGCAAGGTTCGGGTGTTCGGCCACGACATCGACACCCACCTGTCGGACGCCAAGCTCAACCTGGGCGTGGTGCCCCAGGAGTTCAACTTCAACCAGTTCGAGAAGGTGTTCGACATAGTCACCACCCAGGCGGGCTACTACGGCATCCCACTGAAGCAGGCCTCGGCGTCGGCGGAAAAGTACCTGCGCAAACTAGGTTTGTGGGACAAGCGCGACACGCCGGCGCGCATGCTCTCCGGCGGCATGAAGCGGCGCCTGATGATCGCCCGGGCGCTGGTGCACGAGCCGAAGCTGTTGATCCTGGACGAGCCTACCGCCGGTGTCGACATTGAGCTTCGGCGGTCCATGTGGACCTTCCTGGAGGAAATGAACCGGCAGGGCACCACCATCATCCTCACCACCCACTACCTGGAAGAGGCAGAGGCGCTGTGCCGCAACATAGGCATCATTGATCACGGCCGGATTCTGAAAAACACCAGCAAACGCAGCCTGTTGCAGGAGCTGAGCGTTGAGACCTTCGTGCTCGACACGGCGACCGCGCTGGACACGGTGCCGGATCTGGACGGCTTCGCGGCCCGACTCGATGACGAGGGTGCGCTGGAGGTGGACGTCGAAAAAGGCCAGGGCCTGAACCAGGTGTTTGTGCAACTGGACCGACTGGGAATCAAGGTGGTCAGTATGAGAACCAAGGCCAACCGGCTGGAGGAGCTGTTTATCCGCATGGTGGAGGAAAATGCCGCCGAGTCCGCCGGTGGGCTGGAGGGCGTGTCATGAAGATGCAGGCCCTGATCACCGCGTTCAATACCATCGTCATCCGAGAAGTTCGACGTTTCACCCGGATCTGGGCGCAGACCCTGCTGCCGCCGGCGGTCACCATGACCCTGTACTTCATCATCTTCGGCAACCTCATCGGTTCCCGCATCGGCCAGATGGGCGGCTTCGACTACATGGCCTTCATCGTGCCAGGCCTGATCATGATGGCGGTGATTACCAATTCCTACGCCAATGTGGTGTCGTCGTTCTTCTCCATGAAGTTTCAGCGCAGCATCGAAGAGCTGCTGGTGTCGCCGGTGCCCAATTGGGTCATTCTGGCAGGCTACGTCTGTGGCGGCATGGCGCGCGGCCTGGGCATCGGCGTGCTGGTTACCCTGTTGTCCCTGGCGTTCACCAGCCTGAGCATTCATAGCCTGCCGATGATGGTGGTGACGGTGTTTCTGACCTCGGCGCTGTTCTCCCTGGGTGGGTTTATCAACGCCATGCTGGCGACCAAGTTTGACGACATCTCCATCGTGCCGACGTTTGTACTCACGCCGCTGACCTACCTGGGCGGGGTGTTCTACAGCATCGATCTGCTGCCGGCGTTCTGGCAGGGCGTGTCCATGGCCAATCCGATCCTGTACATGGTCAACGGCTTCCGTTTCGGCATTCTCGGGGTCTCGGACGTCAATCCGTTCGTATCTCTTGGTATGATTCTGGTCTTTATTGCCCTGCTGGCCTTCATCGCCCTGCGCATGCTGGCACGGGGCAAAGGCATTCGGCACTGATTTCAGGACGTTTTATGGCGCTACACAACGCTCCGCTGGGCAAAATCAGCGAGTACCCCGACCACTACGACCCGTCGCTGCTGTTCCCGGTGGCCCGGGAGGAGAACCGCCGGCGGCTGGGTCTGAGCGACGGTCGCTGGCCCTGGTTTGGTGAGGATCTCTGGCAGGCCTGGGAAGTGTCCTGGCTTCGCCGCAACGGCGTGCCGGCGGTGGCCTGGGCGGAGATCTGGTTCCCGGCCGCCTCGCCCAGCATCATCGAATCCAAGTCCCTGAAGCTGTACCTGAATTCGTTAAATCAAAGCGTGTTTTCCTCGCCGGAGCAGGTCGCCCAGACCATCACCGAGGACCTGTCCAGTGCGTGCGGTGGTGCCGTTCAGGTGACCATGAGAAGCGTCGACGAGGCTGGTGACGCGATCGGTCGCCCAGAAGGCTATGAGCTGATCGACGACGAACCGGTTGAGGAAGTGGGCTATGAGTATGCCCCGGACGCCCTGGTCGCCGGTGATGAGATTGTGACCGAGAAACTCTGTTCGCACCTGCTGAAAAGCAACTGTCCGGTTACCGGTCAGCCGGATTGGGCGACGCTGATGGTGGCGTACACCGGCCCCAAGATCGATCGGGCCGGGCTGCTGAAATACGTGGTTGGTTTCCGGCAGAAACAGGACTTTCACGAGCACTGCGTGGAGACGGTGTTTACCGATCTGATGGCGCGCTGTCAGCCGCAGTCGCTGACGGTGTGCGCCCGCTACACTCGCCGTGGCGGGCTGGATATCAACCCCTGGCGGTCAACCGAACCCGGTCAGAATCCGGGGCCCCGTCTGGTCCGGCAATAAGCGGCTCGGGCCCTGGGCCGACTGTCGAGGCAGGTGAGGGCGACGCTCAGGTGGCGTCTTCCTCGTGGCGGAGGCGGTCGGCGGCATCCTCGAGGGCGGCGAGAATGGCTTCCCGCTCTCGTTCGGTGATCTTGTCGGAATCCAGGTACATGGCGAAGCCACTGTGCTCGTGTTCGAGGAAGCTGCGGTTTGGCCCCATGTCCCGGCGGAAATCCACCACCTCGTAGATCGGCACCGGTTTGCCGAAACCTTTCACCGTGATCTCGCCCTTGTCCCGGCACATGATCCGGTCCTTGATCAGCGAAAAGGTCTCGTAGGAGATCAGAATTTCACCCGGCTCGGCCAGGGATTCCAGCCGGCTGGCCAGGTTCACTTCCTTTCCAATGATCGTATAGTCCATCCGGTTCTCGGCGCCGAAGTTGCCGACCGTGGTGTAGCCGGTGCTGATGCCCATGCGGATCTCCAGCGGCGTCTTGATGCCCTGGCTGCGCCATTTCTGACGCATGATCTTCATGTGCTTGCGCATTTCAATGGCCATGGAGACACAGGCGAAGGCGTCCTCACGCTGGCCGCGACTGGTAGGGTCGCCGAAGAACACCATGATGGAGTCACCCACGAACTTATCGATGGTGCCACCGTATTTCAGCGCCACTTCCGACATTTCGTTGAAGTAGTGGTTGAGCAGTTCGGTCAGCGCCTCTGGCTCCATTTCCTCGGACAGTTCCGTGAAGCCCTTGATGTCGGAAAAGAACACCGCCAGTTTCTTGCGCTGGGTTTCCAGGCGCACGTCCCGCTCACCGGTGAAAATGGATTGCCAAACCTGGGGCGACAGATATTTCGACAGCTTGTGTGACAGCGCAATGGATTGCTCGCGCTGGTTCTGAATCTGGGTCTTGGCCAGCATCAGCGCTTGGGCCTGCTGGTGGGAGTAATAGGCGGTCACGCAGATGTACAGCCCGGTGGCACACAGCGACAGGATGCTGGTCAGCAGCGGCGATTCCAGTGATTCGGCTGGCCCGACGATGGCCAGGGATGCGGCGATGGCGGCGGCCATGCAGCCGGTACCGAACAGCCATTGCCGGGTGCCGCCCACAATCAGGCAACTGAACATCAGCATCAGCACCACCGAGGCCGAGGGCAGCGCCACCAGGCCGATACAGCCAACGAACGCGCCGCCCACCATGCAATCGAACAGCAGCATTTTTTGGCGGATGCGGGTTGAGTTCCGGAGGAAAGTACGACGAGTCAGTGCGTGGGCCACATGGGGCCAGGCCAGGGCTGCGGCAATCAGCCACAACAGCCATTGGTGGAACGCGCCCTGAAGCACCCCGGTGACGATGATCACGGCGGTGGCCGTGTAGGCGAGAATGCGGCCGTTGTAATCCGGCATCGGTGGGATGGCCACCGGGTGGTTATGATGTTCGCCGGTCAGGGTGTTGTAGCCCGGGCCGCGCAGGTCGGCAGGTGCACTCCCCATGATTAGAAGCGAATCCGGCCGGTGAGCATGTCCCGGAACATCACCCAATCGCCCATCAGGCTGTACAGTGGGTGTTTGAAGGTGGCGGGCCGGTTTTTCTCGAATTTGAAGTGGCCAACCCAGGCGAAGCCGTATCCGATCACCGGAACCAGGAGCAGCCAGGCGAACTTGCCGGACAGCAGGGCCCATGCGGCAACGATCAATACCAGCAAGCTGCCAACAAAGTGCAGTCGACGACACATGACGTCGCTGTGCTCTTCGAGGTAGTAAGGGTAGAATTCGGAAAAGTTGCTAAACGTTTGTTGGTCACTCATGGTGCTGCCACCAGATCGATTGTAATTTTTCGGTAGGCCGGACTTCGACCAAAGGTTAACAGTAATAGGTGTAAGCCACAATTCACAAAACGAAAGCTCACTCCCCAAGCTTTTGGTTCCATTTGCGATAGCGAGACAATATGACTGCAGTCAGTGACTTCCTGCTCAACCGCAGCTCTGAGCCCAGACTGGAGGCGCCAGCGCCCGATGCGAATACCCTGGAGCGCGCTTTTGCCTGCGCCGCCCGGGCACCGGACCACGCGCTCCTGCGGCCGTGGCGCTATCTGGTCATCGAGGGTGATGATCTGCAGGCCCTGGGCGAGCTGTTTGCCTCCACCTGCGCCAACAACAGCGACGAGCAGACCATCGAAAAGTTGCGCCGGGCACCGTTGCGAGCGCCCATGGTGATTGTCGGGATTGCCTCTCCCAAGCCGCACCCGAAAGTGCCGGAAGTGGAGCAGATCATGTCGGCGGCCGCGGGCATGAGTTTTCTGGAATTGGCGCTGCAAGAGGCGGGCTTTGGCGTGATGTGGCGCACCGGAAGTCCCGCCTACAATGCTCAGGTCAAGCATGGCCTCGGTCTGGATGAGTCCGAATCCATCGTCGGCTTTCTCTACACCGGCACCGTGACGGCCGCCAAGCCTGCGGTCCCGAGACCGGCCACCCCGGATTTTGTTCAGCGCTGGCCTGGTTAAGTTACTGACTGCCCTCCGTTTCATTGCCCCCGGCGACCGGGTCGGGGGGAAACTCCTTGCCGCTTTGCCTTCTTCCCCCTCCGTTCCGCCGCTGTGTTTGCCCTTCCCAGGACTCATCGCTGCTCTGTAACCCGCTGTTTCCGGTGCTTTCGCTGATTTCTCAAAATCTGGCATCTGCTTTGCTTTAACCTCCTTAAGACAGCACAACCGGCAATGTTGGCCGGGTGGCGGTGCAGATTTTGGGAGGCAGTATGGCAATTTCATTCGATAACGCTCTGGGAGTTCACGCCCAGGCTCTGGAAGCTCGGGTCAAGCGGGCGGAAGTATTGGCCAACAACCTGGCCAACGCCGACACCCCGGGCTACAAGGCCCGTGACATCGACTTTCAGGCCATGATGCAGCAGGCCCAGCAGCGCATGTCTGGTTTCGAAATGGCCAAAACCGACGATGGCCATATGGACACCAGCTCGGACGCCGGCAGCGGCCAGCTCATGTACCGCACCCCGCATCAGCCCTCCCTGGATGGCAACACCGTGGACGCCCAGTCGGAGCAGACCCGGTTCATGCGCAACGCCATGGACTACCAGGCCAGCTTCCAGTTTCTGAGCAGCAAGTTTTCCGGTCTGACCAAAGCCCTCAAGGGCGAATAAGCCGCAGCGATTAGCGAAGGAGAAACATCATGTCATTGGGTAGCATTTTTGACATCGCCGGGTCCGGCATGACCGCGCAGTCACTGCGGCTGAACACCACGGCTTCGAACATTGCCAACGCGGAAACCGCCAGTTCCAGCACCGAAACCACCTACCGGGCACGCAAGCCGGTGTTCGCCGCTATCCAGCAGTCCATGCTCAATCCGGACCAGCAGAGCCTGGGCATGTCCGGTCAGCAGGGACCTGGCGCCGGGGTCCGGGTCGAGGGCGTGGTGGAGAGTCAGGCTGACCTGCAGATGCGCTACGAGCCGGAGCATCCGGCCGCAAACGAAGACGGCTATGTCTTCTATCCCAACGTCAACGTGGTAGAGGAAATGGCCGACATGATGTCGTCCTCCCGCAGCTACCAGATGAACGTGGACATCATGAACACCGCCAAATCCATGATGCAGCGCATTCTGACGCTGGGTCAGCAGTAATTCGGTGAGGAGCACCCAATGAGCGCAATTAACGCAACCGACGCTTCCGATGTTCTGAGCCAGTACCAGCTCAAGCAGCAGGGTGGCGCCCAGGGCAACAGCGAGCTCGGCAAGAACGAATTCATGGAGCTGATGCTGGCCCAGCTCAAGAACCAGAATCCTCTGGAGCCCCAGGACAACGGCGAGTTTATCTCCCAGTTGGCCCAGTTCAGCTCCCTGGAGGAGATGCAGAAACTGTCCGGCAGCGTCGACGATGTGGTCGGCCAGTTCCGCTCGACCCAGGCCCTGCAGGCGTCTGCCATGGTGGGCAAGAGCGTGCTGGCGCCGTCTCAGATCGGCTTGCTGGGTGCAGATGGCGTGGTGGACGGCACCATTGAGGTACCGGCTTCCACCGGTGGACTGCGACTGTCGGTTCAGAACCAGCAGGGCGAACTGGTGCGCCAGATCGACCTGGGTGCCAGCCCGGCCGGCGTAAAATCCTTTAGCTGGGACGGTCAGGACGGCAACGGCAACCCGTTGCCGCCGGGTCCCTACCGCATCGTAGCGGAGGCGTCCTATCCCGAGGGCCAGCAGCAGTTGTCGACCATGGTGAGCGCCAATGTCGACAGCGTGTCTCTGGGGCAGGGTGGTTCCGTAACCCTGAACCTGGCCGGTATGGGCTCGATTGCCCTGTCCGAAGTCAAACAAATCAACTAACACCGGTGTCAGACCAAGAGGTGAATTATGGCATTTAACACAGGGCTCAGTGGCCTTCGGGCAGCATCGGTGGATCTGGACGTCACCGGTAACAACATCGCCAACGCCAGTACCGTCGGTTTCAAGGGCAGCAAGGCCCAGTTCGGCGACCTTTACGCCAGCGGCTTCCTGAACGCCGGCTCCAACGCCATCGGCGATGGCGTTCGGGTCCAGGACGTCAAGCAGTCCTTCGGCCAGGGCAACATCAGCTTCACCGACAGTGGCCTGGACATGGCCATCAGCGGTGACGGCTTCTTCATACTGAATAACGGTGGCGAGATCCGCTATTCCCGCGCCGGTCAGTTTGGCATCGACAAGGATGGCTTCGTCACCAATAACCAGAGCATGCGGGTGCAGGGCTTCACCGCCGACGACGACGGCAACCTGTCCGGTATCCGCGGTGACCTGCAGGTCTCAACCGACAACCTGGCGCCGCGCCGCACCACTAACCTGGCGTCCGACCTGAACCTGGATTCCCGGGAGCCGGTGCTGGAGACCCGGGTGCGGGACATCGGGCCGCTGGCCTTCAGCGACGTGTCCGGTGAGACCTTTAACGTTCAGTACACCGACGGCACCCCGGACTTTTCGGTGGACCTGACCGCCGCCACCACCGCCCGCGAGGCGGCCGCTGCGATCAACGACGCGCCAGGCCTGAGCGCCTCGGCCACCACCACGGCAACCACCGCCCTGGACGATGCCTACATCACAGCGGCTGGCCCGAGCAACTTCGCGTTCAGTCTAAGTATCAATGGCGCGCCCCTGGCACTGGATACCAGCAACATCACGTCGCTGCAGGACCTGGTGGATTCCATCAACAATTCCAGTGAAACCTCGATTTCCGCGTCCATTGTGGATGATGGCTCCGGCACCAATGTGCTTCGCGTCATTCATAACCAGGGTGACACCCTCAACTACCAGTACGATGATGACGGCGAGCTGAGCACAGACGCCGACGCCAACGTCACCGTCCAGGGTGATGTGAACGCGACCGCAGACCGCGTGGTCGCCGGCATTGTCGATCCGGCCGACGGTGACTTCGAGACTGCGTTCAACGCATCGCCGATCCGCATCACCAATGAGTTCAACCCGCAGGATCAGCGTACTTACAACCACGCCACCTCGACCACCATCTACGACAGCCTGGGGAACTCCCATGAACTGACCCAGTTCTATGTCAAAGAGCCGTCTCCGGGGGCCGGGGTTGGCACCAGTGAGTGGTCGGTGTACGTGGAGATCGACGGCGAGCTGGTGGGCGGCACCGACGTCAGCCCGTTCACCGCCCGTTTTGACCAGAACGGCAATCTGCAGTCGATCGACGGCGATCCGGCCGGCGAATTCGTGATCACCGACTGGGTGCCCAAGGACAGCAACGGCCAGCCCAACGGTGCCGATGGTCCGCCGCCGGCTGGAGCCACGGTGGTGACCCCGATTCCGGAGCCGCCGACCTCGTCTGCGTTCGTGGTGAATCTGTCTGACACCACCCAGTACGGCGCCGCGTTCGGCGTAAACGACCAGCGCCAGAACGGCTACACCACCGGTCGTTTGTCCGGGCTGGACGTGTCCGACACCGGGGTGATCTTTGCCCGGTACACCAACGGCCAGTCCCAGTCCCTGGGGCAGGTGGCCCTGGCGTCCTTCAACAACACCAACGGTCTCTCGCCGGTGGGTGACACCTCCTGGGTGGAAACCTTCGAGTCCGGTCAGCCGATAATTGGCGCGCCGGACACCGGCACCCTGGGTTCCATTGCCGCCAGTTCGGTGGAAGAGTCCAACGTCGACCTGTCAGCCGAGCTGGTGAACCTGATCATTGCCCAGCGCAACTACCAGGCCAACGCCAAGACCATCGAAACCTCCGATGCGGTCACCCAGACCATCATCAACCTCCGCTAACAGCTAGTCTGAAAGAATTGGCACAACTCCTGCAGGAATACTGACATCAGTCAAAATTCCGGCAGGAGTTTGCCCATGGACAAAGCCCTCTATTTAGGTATGTCTGGCGCCAAGCAAAATATGCTGGGCCAGCGTGCCCACGCCAACAACCTGGCCAACGTCAGTACCACGGGGTTTAAGAAAGACTTCGCTCAGGCCCGCAGCATGCCGGTCTATGGCGAAGCCTACCCGACCCGTGCGTACGCCATGACCGAGAGACCAGGTACCGACCTGTCCGCCGGGGCGCTCATGGAGACCGGCCGCAAACTCGACGTTGCCCTCGAGGGCGAGGGCTGGCTCGCAATCCAGAACAATACCGGCGAAGAAGTCTTCACCCGTACCGGCAGCCTGCAAATCGACGTCAATGGCCTGATGCGGCTCGCCAACGGTGAGTTGGTGCTCGGCAATGGCGGCCCGGTGGCCTTGCCCCCCTATGAGAACGTGCAGATTGGCGCCGACGGCACCGTCTCTATCGTGCCCGTGGGTGGCGCGCCCGACGAACTGGTGGAAGTGGATCGCCTGAAGCTGGTGAACCCGCCGGCCGACGCGCTGGAGAAAGGCCCGGATGGCTTCATGCGGCGCCAGCCGGACCAGGCCCTGGACGGCCCCGAGCCGCCCGATGCCAACCTGCGGGTAGCGACCGGCTTTCTCGAGAGCTCGAACGTGAACGCGGTCGAGGAAATGATCGCCAACCTGCAACTGTCGCGGCAGTACGAGATGCAGGTGAAGGTCATGAACACGGCGAACGAAAATTCCGAAGCGGCGGCACGGCTGTTGCAGAACCTCTAATAACCTTTGAACACCATGGTCCGATGGGCTGAAAGCGGCAAAACATGGCCGCTTGGAACCCCCCCCGGGCAAGGAGAGACAACATGCATCCAGCACTTTGGGTCAGCAAAACCGGGTTGAGCGCGCAGGACACCAACATGTCCACCATCTCCAACAACCTGGCGAACGTGAACACCACCGGTTTCAAGCGTGACCGCGCCGTGTTCCAGGATCTGCTGTACCAGGTCAACCGGCAGCCAGGTGGCCTGAGCACCCAGAACTCGGAACTTCCGTCTGGCTTGCAGCTGGGCACCGGTGTCCGGGTGGTCGGTACGGCCAAGCAGTTTTCCCAGGGCAACCTGCAGGTAACCGAGCAGCCGCTGGACATGGCGGTGAACGGTCGCGGTTTCTTCCAGGTCCAGCTTCCGGATGGCCAGGTGGCTTACACCCGGGACGGTCAGTTCCAGCTAAACGCCAATGGCGATGTGGTGAACCCGGATGGCTACGCCCTGGAGCCGGCGATCACCATCCCGGAGAACGCCACCACCGTGACCATCGGTAAAGACGGCACGGTAACCGCGGTCACCGACGATCAGGCGGCGCCGGTCAACCTGGGCCAGATCACGTTGGTGGACTTCATCAACCCCCAGGGCCTGCAGGCCATCGGTAACAACCTGTTCAAGGCCACCAACGCCAGCGGCGACCCGGCTCAGGGTGAAGCAGGCCTGGCCGGCTTGGGCACCATTGAACAGGGTACGGTAGAGGCCTCCAACGTTGAGGTGGTTGAGGAACTGGTCAACATGATCACGACCCAGCGCGCCTATGAAATGAACTCCAAGGTCGTCTCCACGACCGACCAGATGCTTCAGTTCATCACCAACAACATTGGTTAATGTTATGACACGCGTCCTTCGAACCCGCCTGCTTGAACGAGCGCCGACCCTGGCGCTGGTCGGTGCCTTGATCGTGCTGCAGGGCTGCACTGCCATGAGCCGTCCCCGGGCGGTTCCGGACGACCCCCAGTACGCGCCGGTTCGAGCCCAGGCGATGATGCAGAGAGACCCCAATTCCGGGGCCATCTTCCAGAGCTCGCGCAACTATAATTTCTACGGTGACACCACCGCGTTGAACGTGGGCGATGTGCTGACAATTACGCTGCAGGAGTCTACCCGCGCCAGCAAAAACGCCGAGACCAGCATCACCAAGGACAATGACATCAGCCTTGCTGAGCCAACGGTCTTGGGTAAAAGCAACTTCGGCCTGAATACCTCGATCAGTTCTGAGCGTGACTTCTCGGGCGCGGCCGAGGCGGACCAGAGCAACAGTCTGGCCGGTAATATCACCGTCACCGTCACCGAAGTGCTGCCCAACGGCGTGCTGAGGATTCGGGGCGAGAAGTGGCTGTCGCTCACCAATGGCGACGAGTACATCCGCCTGACCGGCCTGGTGCGGCCCCAGGACATCCAGCCGGACAACACGGTGGCGTCGAATCGCATCGCCGATGCGCGCATTGCCTACGGCGGCACCGGTGATTTCGACCAGGCCAACCAGATGGGCTGGGTCGCGCGCTTCTTTAACAGTGAGTGGTGGCCGTTATGAGCCTGAAAAAAATTCTTGCCGCAGTGCTGATGCTGGCTGTCTGCGCCGCCCCGGTGATGGCCGATCGTTTGAAGGATCTGGCCCGAATCAAGGGCGTGCGTAGCAATCAGTTGGTTGGCTACGGACTGGTGGTGGGTCTCGACGGCACCGGTGACAAGGCGCCGTTCACCAACCAGACCTTCCGCAACATGATGAACCAGTTCGGTGTCACTCTGCCGGAAGGCGTTAACCCGAACCTGGCCAACGTCGCGGCGGTCACTGTCAGTGCGACGCTGCCGCCGTTCGCCAAGGCCGGGCAGGAAATCGATATCACCGTGTCGTCCATCGGCAACGCCGACAGCCTGCGCGGTGGCACCCTGCTGATGACTCCGCTCAAAGGCGCCGACAACAACATCTATGCCATGGCCCAGGGCAGCCTGGTGGTGGGCGGTTTTGGCGCCCAGGGCCAGGATGGCTCGCGCATTACCGTGAATGTGCCCAGTGTCGGCCGCATTCCTAATGGTGCCACCATTGAGCGTGAGGTGGCTTCGCCGTTCACCAAGGGCGATACCATCACCTTCCATTTGTTGCGCCCGGATTTCACCACCGCGCGCCGGGTGGTGGAAGCCGTTAACGGCCAACTGGGGCCGGACATGGCCTACGCCCACGATGCCACCTCCATTTCCGTGCGGGCGCCGAGGGATCCTTCCCAGCGCGTCAGCTTTCTGTCGATCCTCGAGAATATTGACGTGAATCCGGCCCAGGACGCGGCCAAGGTGGTGATCAACAGCCGTACCGGCACCATCGTCGTGGGCCAGAACGTCCAGGTCAGTCCCGCCGCGGTAACCCACGGCAACCTGACCGTGACCATCCAGGAGAACCCGAACGTGGTGCAGCCGAATCTTCTGGCCCAGGGCGAAACCGTGGTGGAACAGGATTCCCAGATTGCCATTACCGAAGAGCCGGCGCGCATGTTCAAGTTCGGGCCGGCGGTTACCCTCAACGACATCGTGCAGGCGGTGAATCAGGTTGGCGCAGCGCCGGGTGACGTTATGGCGGTGCTGGAAGCGCTCAAACAGGCCGGCGCGTTGCGCGCCGAGTTGATTGTGATCTAGGTGGCGTGATGCAGGATTATCAGGTTCAGCAGGCTCAGGTTTACACCGACTTCAACGGGTTGAACGCGTTGAAATCCCAGGCCCGTACTGACAAACAGGCGGCCCTGGAAGAAGTGGCGCGCCAGTTTGAAAGCCTGTTCCTGTCGGAGATGCTGAAATCCATGCGTAAGGCCGGTGATGTCTTTGCCGAGGGTAATTACCTGAACAGCAGCCAGTCCGAATTCTACCGTGACATGTTCGACAGCCAGCTGAGTTTGACCATGGCCAAAGGACAGGGTACCGGGCTGGCCGAGGCGCTGGTGCGCCAGCTCGGCCAACAGACGCCGGGGCTGGACAGCAACGGCGGTCGGCTGGCTGGCCATAAAACCAGTTTGGCCGATTACGAGCGCAGCCTGCCGGCACTGTCACCGCAGCTGCCGGCGCAGCTGGAGCAGGTGACGGCAGTGGCCGGCCGTACCGAAGTGGCTGCCCCGGAAGTGTCCGCGGCCTTGCCGGAGAGCTTCGACTCCCCCGAGCACTTTGTTCGCGAATTGTTGCCGGTGGCTGAGCGGATTGCCGGCGACTCTGGTATTGACCCCAAGCTGATGGTGGCTCAGGCCGCCCTGGAAACCGGCTGGGGCAAACACATGATCAAGGGTGATGGTGACCAGCCCAGCTTCAACCTGTTTGGCATCAAGGCCGACAGTCGCTGGCAGGGCGAGGCGGTGACCATCACCACTACCGAATACCGGGAAGGCCTGCCAATGAAAGAGCAGGCCCAGTTCCGCGCTTACCCGGATTATGAAGCCAGTTTCCGAGATTACGTGGCATTCCTGGAATCCAACCCCCGCTACCGCGACGTGCTGGCGGTGGCGGACCAGCCCGAAGTCTTTGCCGATAAGCTCCAGGAAGCCGGCTACGCAACCGACCCCAACTACGGTGAAAAGATCCGCAGCATCATGGGCCGGGATTCATTGATGACGCTGTCGATGGACAGCGCCGGGACTGAGGAGTAACGGCCATGGCGGGATTACTGGGGATTGGCCTCACCGGCGTTCTGAGCCATCAGTCGGCGCTGAACACCACCGGCAACAACATCACCAATGCCAACACGCCGGGCTACAGTCGGCAGGAAGTGCAGTTCGAGACCCAGCCGGGGCAAAGAACCGGCGCAGGTAGCCAGGGCAGTGGCGTCAATATCAGCAACATTCGCCGGCTGGCGGATGAGTACCTGGTGCAGCAGGTTCGTGAAGACAGCACCCTGTCGGCCGAACAGGAAGCGCTGAACTCCGAGCTGACCCGGCTCGACAACCTGCTGGGCGGCGAATCCACCGGTCTGAGCAACGCTTTGAACAATTTCTTCGCGGCGCTCCAGAACGCCGCTGAGGACCCCACTTCCTTGCCCCAGCGCCAGTTGGTGCTCAGTGAGGCGCAGCAGGTAGTAAACCGGTTCCAGGCGCTGAACCAGGAGTTCGTGCAGCAGCGGGAGTCGGTCAAGACCCAAACCCAGCAGGGGGTCAAAGACGCCAACACCCTGCTCAACAGCATCGCCGAACTGAACCTGGCGATCTCTGAATCCCCGGGCCTGGCCCAGGGCCAGATGCCCAACGAGTTGTTGGACAAGCGCGAGGAAAAGCTGCGGCAACTGTCGGAGCTGGTCAATATTCGGGTGTCACCGACCGAGGGCAGTCAGGTCAACGTGTCCCTGGCCAATGGCCTGTCATTGGTGGTGGGCAGCAACGCCGCCCAATTCGGCACCGAGTCCAGCGCTGAAGACCCGACACGGTTGTCGGTCACCCTGTCAAACGGTGGTCGCACCCTGAACGTCGATGAGCAGATCACCGGCGGCAAGCTGGGCGGTCTGCGGCGGTTTGATAACGAGGCCCTGAAGCCGGCCTTCGATGAGCTCGGACGGATCGCCATCGCCCTGTCGTCCACCATGAACCATCAGCATGAGATTGGCATGGATCTGGAGGGTGACCTTGGCGGCCTGTTCTTTACCGACATCAATTCCCTTGAGGCCCAGCGCAGCCGGGTCATTGCCAACGGCAACAATCAGCAACCGCAAACCGGCCAACTGGCGGTGGAGATCACCGACAGCTCGGCGCTGGAAGCGGGCAGTTACACCCTGCAGTTCAGCGGTGATGGCCGCAGTTTCGAGCTGATCGACAAGAGCAGTGGCAAGACCGTGAATCAGGGCCGGTTGCCGACGCCGGTGCAGTCCGAAATTTCCATGCCTGGCTTTAACATCCGGATTGAGGGCGGGGCCTTTAACGCCGGTGACAAGTACCTGATCCAGCCCAGCAGAAATGCCGCCGAAAGCATTAGCCTTCAGGTCAGCCGGGAAGAGGATCTGGCCTTTGCCAGCCCGATCCGGGCCTCGGCGGGCGATCAGAACCTGGGTACCGGGGAAATTAACCAGGGTGTGATGTTGAACGTGAAAAACCCGTTCACCAACTCGCTGCTGCCGGAATTCTCCCAGCAGGGCCAGCTGTCGCCACCGCTGGAAGTGCGGTTCCGGGATGACGGCGGCACCCTGGTTTACGATCTGTACGATGCCTCCAGTGGCGCCCTGGTGCAGGCTGGTGATGCCAGTGCTGCGCCCCCGGTCAACACGTTTACCGCCGGCGTCGCTAATAAGCTGTTCCCGGAAGACCCGACCGACCCCAACTATCGTGGCTTCCAGTTCCAGGTCACTGGTGCGCCGGCGCCTGGCGACAGCTTTGTCATCGAATACAACCGCAACGGTGTGTCCGATAACCGTAACGTGGAGCGACTGGCGGCCCTGGGTACGGCCAACACCCTCAATAACGGCAGCCAGAGTTTTGCCGAGGGATACGCCGGGCTGGTCGAGGACATCGGGGTCAAAACCCGGCAAAGCCAGCTGGATCTGGATGCCGGACAGACCTTGCTGGAGCAGTCCAACGCCCAGCGGGAGTCGGTGTCCGGAGTCAACCTGGATGAAGAGGCCGGTAAACTGATTCAGTACCAGGCCGCCTATAACGCCTCGGCTCAGGTGATGTCCGTGGCTCAGGATTTGTTCGATACGCTGTTGCAGAGTTTCCGCTAATGGAACCGGTAACGGCTGGCAGGGCAGCGTGAGGTAAGTTGCGATGATCCGAATTTCTACACAGCAGATTTTTTCCGGTGGCGTGAATCGGCTGCAGGAGCTGAACAGCAATCTGAACAGCACCCAGCAACAGATTTCCACCGGCAAGCGGGTCAATAATCCGTCTGACGATCCGGTGGCGGCCGCGCGCATCCTGAAATTGGACCAGGAACTGTCCCGGGTCGAGACCTATCAACGCAATGTCGACTTGGCTGAGAATCGGCTCAAGCAGGAGGAGAGCGCGCTGGCGAGCTCCCTCGACATCATGCAGCGGGTTCGCGAGCTGACCGTGCAGGCGGGTAATGGGGCGCTGTCGGCGGAAGACCGGCGCTCCATTTCCTCGGAACTGAAAGAGCGCCTGGGCCAATTGGCCGATGTTGCCAATACCCGGGACGCGTCCGGCGAATACATTTTCAGCGGCTTCCAGGGCTCCCGGCAGGCGTTCGTTCAGGACGCGTCCGGCAGTTGGCAGTATCAGGGTGATGAAGGTCAGCGGGTGCTGGAAATTGACGACGGCGTTACCGTGCCCATCAGTGACCACGGCAAGGGCATTTTTGTCTCGGTGCCCAGGGCGGTAACCGGCGTGGAGGCTGCCGGCAATTCGGCGGCTTCCTATATCTCCGGGGTAGAGCTGGTGGATACCGATGCCCTGCAGGCGGCCTTTGGTGGTGCCGTGCCCAACGACATCCGGCTGACCGTCAATGGTGCCGGCGAAGTGGTGGCGGAGAATGCCAACACCGTGCCGGCCACGGTGCTGGCCACCAACCCGTCACCGGCGTTGGTCGGCGAGGAGTTCGAGGTGGCGGGCATCAAGGCAACGGTCAGTGACGCGGCGGCGGGGGACGAATTCACCCTCGCCATCAACGATCGCCAGTCGGTGTTCAAGACCATTGAGAACCTGATCGCCGGTCTGGATTCCCTGGGCAAGAACACCGCCAAAAGCAGTGCCCAGTTCGATACCCTGATTGCCGATTCCCTGAGCAACCTGGACAACGCTCAGGAGCGCATCATCGGCAAGCAGACCGAGCTTGGCGGCCGGATGAATGCGGTGGAATCCACCAAGAACTTCCTGGAGGATTCGTCGGTGTACACCAACGAGATTCGCTCCGAGTTGCAGGACCTGGATTATGCCGAGGCCATCTCAAACCTGAGCTTCCAGAGCTTCGTGTTGCAGGCGGCCCAGCAGTCCTTTGCCCAGGTCTCCCAGCTGTCGCTGTTCGACCGCTTGTAACGGCCGGCCAGGGTAGGCGGCTCTTTGCACTTGAGTTATTGATTTCACGGGCAACCTCAGTATAATCGCCCACTCTCTTCGCTGGCGGCGTGGTGAAATTGGTAGACACGACGGATTCAAAATCCGTTGGGGTAAAACCCGTGGCGGTTCGAGTCCGCCCGCCGCTACCACCTTTTCAGGTGTTCAGGTCTGCCCAGACCGCTCTCGCAAACCACAATAATTGCCCTCGCTGTTCAGGCCGATGCCATTCCGTGGTAAATTCCGTCATCTTTTAACAACCGCAGTTGCGTCTTGACAGTCCTTTCCTATGAACGTCTCTGATTTCGACTTTGATTTGCCGGACGAGCTGATTGCCCGTTACCCGCTGACCGAGCGAACCGCCTCGCGACTTTTATGCCT
>JBPEXK010000076.1:0-3339 GCA_052031745.1 Marinobacter sp.
AACGTTCGCTTCCGCTTCCTGAACGTGGATTCACAAGAACGTGTCGAAGTGCTAACTGTCTGTTAAACTCCGCTGGTGATTTAGTAGTCGACACAGGGAACTTGTGCATTGCCTTCCAACCGGTTTTTAAAGCGCATGGGGATACGGCCGCTCGCGGCTCGCCTGCTTGCGTATGTTCTGCTCTTCAGCTTGGCCTTTTCACTGCTTGCCACCGGCATTCAGATGATTGGCGAGTTTGAGCGCCGGAAGGAAGACCTGCAACGCACCCAGGTGCGCGCCGCCGAGCTGGTGTCTGGCAGCATGAGCAACAACATCTGGCTGATGAACTACAGCGAGGTCGCCAACAGCCTGGACGACATGATGGCGGTGAATGCGATCCAGCATGCCCGGGTCCTCACCTCCACCGGTGATGAGTTCACCACCGGCTCGTTTCCGGAAGGCCGGGTACTGACCAAGACCTTTCCCCTGGTGTTCGACCGTTCCACGTTCACCAGTCCCCAGGATGTCGGCACGCTCACCCTCACCTCCTCGGTGGAGCGCATCTACGACGAACTGAGGGACCAGGCCCTGTGGAACCTGCTGTTCCAGTCCCTGGTGGTCATGCTTGGCACCCTGGGCCTCCTGGTGATTGTGCGGCTGACGCTGTCGCGGCACCTGGAAACCATGGCGGATTACGCCGCCCGCCTGAACCTGGACGCTCTGGTCGACCCCCTCAAGCTCAAACGCAAGCCACCGAAAACACCGGATGAGCTGACCGAACTCGAGCAGGCGCTGAACAAGATGCGACTGCAGATTCTCGAAGACACCCAATCTCTGCGGCAAACCACCATTCAGTCCCAGGGCGAGCGCGATCAGGCGATCCGGGCCAATCACGCCAAGAATCAGTTCCTGGCCAACGTCAGCCACGAACTGCGCATCCCCCTGCAATCGGTGCTCGGTTACGCCAACCTGCTGACCGACACCCCGCTTGATCAGGAGCAGAGCGAGTACGTTTCCACCTTGCTGAACGCTTCTGAAAGCCTGTCCGCCATCATCAACGACCTGTTGGACATCTCCAGCATGGAGGCCGGCAAGTTGGTGCTGGAGGACATCCCGTTCGATCTGAGGGAAACCCTGAACGATCTGGTCCACATGCTTGGCGCCCGCGCCCGGGAGAAAGGCCTGGCGCTCGAGCTACGGATTGACGAGAACCTGCCCTGGGCCCTGAAAGGGGATCCGGTTCGGGTGCGCCAGATTCTGCTGAACCTGACCTCCAACGCCATCAAATTCACGGACTCCGGACACGTACTGATCAGCATCGAGGTGCTGGGCCGCCGGGAAGATCAGATTCGGTTACGGCTAGCGGTGGAAGACACCGGCGTGGGCATCAATCCCGAAGACATTCCGCTGGTGTGCGAGCCCTATGTCCAGCTGGAACAGCGATTCCAGCGCCAATTGCCCGGGGCCGGCCTAGGCCTGACCATCTGTCGGCAATTGGTGAACCTGATGGATGGCACCCTGGACCTGGAGAGCCGTCCCGGCGAGGGCTCCACCTTCTGGGTCGAGCTCAAGCTGCCGGTGGCCCCGGATAGCTCGGCGAGGGTGCGTCCGGATACCCGCATGGTGAAAGACCGGCGCATCCTGGTGGTCGATTCCTACGAGCTGTCCCGAAAAATCACCCTGGAGATGCTGTCCCGGCACCACGTCCACATCGAGGCGGTGAAATCAGCCGGCGAGGCCCTGACATCTCTGCGCCAGGCTTTCGATAACCAGCAGCCCTTCGATGCCATCATTCTTGATGGCTTCGTCCCGGACATGGACAGTGACCTGCTGTGTCGGCAGATCCGCGGCAATCCGCTGTGGTCCGAAGTTCGTCTGCTGATCCTGTCATCCAACCCGCAGCGAGGGGACGCCGAACACTTCCGCCAGGCCGGAGCCGACGCCTTCCTGAGCAAATCCCTGCGCGAATCCTGTTTAACGCCGATCCTGAATCAGCTGTTCGCCGACGCCACCAAGCAGGAGCGCCGGTTCCTCACGCGCTTTTCCCTGCAAGCAGTCAGCGATTCAACCCGCCGCCGGGAATTGCCCTGCGGGCGCATGAAAGTGCTGCTGGTTGAAGACAACCCGGTCAACCGAACCCTCACACGCCGCCTGCTGGAGAAACTCGGTTGTGATGTCATGACCGCCAACGACGGCGAAGCCGCCGCCAGCCTCTGGCAGGTAAATCCCTTCGACCTGATCTTCATGGATTGCATCATGCCCCGGGTAGACGGTTTCGAGGCCACTCGACGCCTGCGCCAATGGGAAAGCACCAACAATCGGAGCCGGGTACCTGTGGTCGCCCTCACCGCCAGTGCGATGGAGGAAGACGAGGAAAAATGCCGCCGGGCCGGCATGGATTCTTTCGTTGCCAAGCCTGTCAATATTGAAATGCTGCGGGCAGTGCTGGAACAATATTGCAAGGCGTCCGCAGTTTCCTGAGTTGGTTGCGGACCACAGCCACCGTCACACGTCTGAAAGGCAACCATGAACGTCGAATGCCCCACCTGCAAGAAAACCGTGGAATGGACCGAAGCCAACCCGTTCCGCCCGTTCTGCTCCGAGCGCTGCAAACTGATCGACCTGGGCGCCTGGGCCAATGAGGAATACCGGGTACCCGCCGAGAATGTCTCCCCGGACGATCTGGACCAAGGTGGGGAAGAAACCCGCCATTGAGTCGCCAAGCGTTGGCAGAGGGCGCCAGATTAAGGTTGGCTTACCACCTTTTAAGTTGAGCAGCCACCAACGCCCCGCTACTATTACCCAACGTTTTTAATCACTTACGAATTAATAACTCACGAATTTAATCACTCACGAAAGGTGTTTGCATGAAAGTGTCCCGTATTTCCCTGATGGTGTTGTCACTCGCTGCAGCTCCGGCCATGGCCGGCGACGTCGATCTGAGTCTCACCAACGATTCAGTCAAAGGTCAGGTCAACTTCCTGGGTAGCAACGACGACCTGCAGCTGGGAACCGGCTATACCTATCGTGAGGGCGGCCTGGACATCCTTAACCTCGACTTCCACGCCCAGGGCCGGACCGCCGTTGGCAACCTGCCTACCACCGCCGGCATCGGTATGCGCGCCTTTGGCTGGGACGCGGATGAGCTGGACGGCGGCGCCGTCGCCCTGGGTGGGTTTGCCACCATGAACATCCCCAAAGTACCCGGCCTGTCCTTCACCGGCGGTTTGCACTACGCACCCAGCATCCTGGCGTTCGGCGATTCCGACGACCTGACCAGCCTGGAGCTGCGGGGCAGCTACCGCGTGATTCGCAACGCCGAGGTGTTCGCCGGCTACCGTTACCTGAACACCGATCTGG
>JBPEXK010000077.1:0-3362 GCA_052031745.1 Marinobacter sp.
CAGTACGTTCGCGATGGCTTTTACGACGGCCTGGTGTTCCATCGGGTGATCAGCAACTTCATGATCCAGGGTGGCGGTTTTGAGCCGGGCATGACACCTCGCAAGACCCGCGAGCCGATCCAGAACGAAGCGGACAACGGCCTGAGCAATATGCAGGGCACCGTGGCCATGGCCCGCACCATGGACCCGCACTCAGCCACCGCCCAGTTCTTCATCAACGTTGAGAACAACGGCTTCCTGGACCATACCGCCAAGAACGCCGAGGGCTGGGGTTACTGCGTGTTCGGCAAGGTGGTCGAAGGCATGGACACTGTCAATCAGATCCGCGCGGTGCGCACTACCATCAAGGCTGGCCATCAAGATGTGCCCGCTGAAGACGTCATCATCGAGAAGGCCGAGGTGCTGGAGGATGGAGGCGCGGCGTGACCACGCTGTTTATTTCCGACCTGCACCTGGAAGAATCCCGGCCGGACATCACCGACGCGTTCCTGACCTTTCTGAAGGAAAAAGCGCACGGGGTTGAGCGGCTTTATATTCTCGGCGATTTTTTCGAAGCCTGGATTGGCGACGACGAGCGCACCCCCCTGCAGGAGCAAGTCGCGGCGGCTCTGCGCGAGGTCAACGCCAGCGGCACTGAGATCTTCCTGATGCACGGCAATCGGGACTTCCTGATCGGCCACGACTACTGCGAGCGCGCCGGTGCTACCCTGCTGGACGATCCCACGGTGGTGGACCTGTACGGTACCCCTACCCTGCTGATGCACGGCGACAGCCTGTGCACCGCCGATGTGGAATACCAGAAGTTCCGCGCCAACATGCGCAATCCCCAGTGGCAGCAGATGATTCTTCAGCGCCCGCTGGCCGATCGCCAGCAGATGGCCCGCCAGCTGCGGGAGATCAGCATGGCGAAAAACCAGGGCAAGGAAGAAACCATCATGGACGTCACGCCCGAGGAAGTGGTCAAGGAGATGGAGGCGCACGGCGTGCAACGCCTGATCCACGGCCACACCCACCGGCCGGCCGAGCATGAGCTTGAAGCCAATGGCCAGCCCGCCAAGCGAATCGTACTGGGCGACTGGCACAGCCACGTATGGTGGCTGACCGTTCGGCCGGGCGAAGAGCCGGTGCTGGACAAACAGCCGCTGTAACGAAAAAGGCCGGGCAAATGCCCGGCCTTTTTTTGCCTCCAGATTCAGTGCGCCAGAATCTGCTTGAGGAACTTCTGGGTCCGCGCTTCCTGCGGGTTGGTGAAGAAGTCGTGAGGCGGCGCCTCCTCGACAATCTCCCCGCCGTCCATGAAGATCACCCGGTCGGCCACGGTCTTGGCGAAGCCCATCTCGTGGGTTACGCACAGCATGGTCATACCGCTGCCGGCCAGCTCGATCATTACGTCCAGCACTTCCTTGATCATCTCCGGATCCAGCGCCGAGGTAGGCTCGTCAAACAGCATGATCTTCGGCTTCATGCACAGTGCCCGCGCAATCGCCACCCGCTGCTGCTGACCACCGGACAGCTGGCCCGGGAATTTATGGGCCTGATCCGGGATCTTGACCCGCTCCAGGTACTCCATTGCGGTCGCCTCTGCTTCCTTGCGCGGGATCTTGCGCACCCAGATCGGCGACAGGCAGCAGTTCTCCAGCACGGTCAGATGCGGGAACAGGTTGAAGTGCTGGAATACCATGCCGACTTCCCGGCGCACGCTGTCGATCTGGCGCACGTCGTCAGTGAGCTCGACATCATCGACGATGATCTTGCCCTGCTGGTGCTCTTCCAGCCGGTTGATGCACCGGATGAAGGTGGACTTACCCGAGCCCGAAGGCCCGCAGATAACAATCCGCTCGCCCTGATGGACGTTCAGGTTCAGGTCTTTCAGTACGTGAAAATCGCCGTACCACTTGTGCATCCCTTCCACCCGGATAATGTCCGGTTTCTTCCCCGTCTCGCCCTGAGAGGAAGACTTCGCGCTTGAAGTTTGGGTTTGTTCTGTCATTGGATTACCCATCAGGTTTTATGACCGGTGTCGAGTTTGCGTTCAAGTTTCTGGCTGTACTGGGAGATGCCAAAACAGAATATCCAGAAACAGAAGGCCACGAAGACATAGCCCTCTATGGCGACGTTTTGCCAGGCCGGGTCCGTGACCGTGGACTGAACCGTGCCAAGCACGTCGAACAGGCCGATGATCAGCACCAGAGTCGTGTCTTTGAACAGCGAAATGAAGGTGTTCACGATGCCCGGAATAACCAGCTTGAGTGCCTGCGGCAGTACCACCAGGCCCATCTTCTTCCAGTAGCCCAGGCCAAGGGCATCCGCCGCCTCGTACTGGCCGCGGGGAATCGCCTGCAAGCCACCCCGGATGACCTCAGCCATGTAGGCCGACTGCCAGAGGGTGATGCCGATGAGAGCCCGCGCCAGCTTCTCGAAGTTGACGCCTTCAGGCAGGAACAGCGGCAGCATCACCGAGGCCATGAACAGCACGGTGATCAAAGGCACCGCCCGCCAGACTTCGATAAACACCACACACAGACCGCGGATGATGGGCATGTCGGAGCGCCGGCCCAGGGCCAGCAGCACGCCAATTGGCAGCGACGCGATAATCCCGATGTACGCCAGGATCAGGGTCAGCATCAGACCGCCCCATTTGGTGCTCTCGACCTCTTCCAGACCGAAGGTGCCGCCCGGAATCAGGAAGTAACCGATCAATGGCAGGCCGGTCATGCCGAAGATGCCCAGCCATTTGCGGCCCGGGAAGCGTTCGATGAACTGGGGCACGAAGGCAATCGCCAGCAGCAGGAACATGAAGTCCACACGCCACTGGAGGTCGTCCGGGTAGAACCCGTAGATAAAGAAGTTCAGGCGCTGACTGATAAACAGCCAACAGGCCCCCGCGCCGGTGCAGTCGCTTGGGTCATTGCCTTCGAAACTGGCGTCGAACAGCACCCAGTTAAGCAACGGACCGACACTGGTGACCAGCAGATAGCCCACCGCCAGGGTTAGCAGCGCGTTGTACCAGGTGGAAAACAGGTGTTCACGCATCCACTGGATCGGACTGAGGGCCTTTTTCGGTGGTTTCATGGTGGATTCAGTCATCATCGCTCCTTAATCGCCACGGCCCGGTTGTAGATGTTCATGAACAACGAGATCGACAAGCTGATGGTGAGATACACCGCCATGGTGATGGCGACCACCTCAACCGCTTGCCCGGTCTGGTTCAGGGTCGTACCCATGAACACCGCGACCAGATCGGGATACCCGATGGCGGTTGCGAGCGAGGAGTTCTTGGCCAGGTTCAGGTACTGACTGGTCAGGGGTGGAATGATCACCCGCATGGCCTGGGGAATCACCACCAGACGCAGGGTCAGGCC
>JBPEXK010000078.1:0-19314 GCA_052031745.1 Marinobacter sp.
GAGCTGTTCATCGCCGGCATCGGGCCCGGCGTCCTGATCCTGTTCATGTTCTCGATCTACTGCCTGATCTACGCCTACAAGAACAACGTGCCCACTGAAGACAAGGCCACCTGGGGCCAGCGCGCAATATCCGTACGCGACGCTTTGTGGCCGCTGTTCTTCCCGGTGATCATTGTCGGCGGTATCTACGGCGGCATCTTCAGCCCGACCGAAGCCGCCGCGGTGTGCGTTCTGTACGCCTTCCTGCTGGAATTTGTGGTGTTCCGCGAGCTGAAGTTGGCGGACATCTACCGCATTGCCAAGTCCACCGGCCTGATCACGGCCGTGGTGTTTATTCTGGTCGCCGTTGGTAATGGTTTCTCCTGGATCATTTCATTTGCCCAGATTCCCCAGGCCATCCTCGAGGCCGTTGGCGTCAACGACGCTGGACCGGTCGGGGTGTTGGTCGCCATCTGTATCGCGTTCTTCATCGCCTGCATGTTTGTCGACCCGATTGTGGTGATCCTGGTGCTCACCCCCATCTTTGCCCCGGCCATTCAATCCACCGGACTGGACCCGGTACTGGTGGGTGTGCTGATCACCTTGCAGGTGGCCATTGGCTCGGCAACGCCGCCGTTCGGCTGCGACATCTTCACCGCCATCGCCATTTTCAAACGGCCCTACCTGGAGGTGATCCGCGGCACGCCGCCGTTCATCTTCATCCTGGTGGCGGCGGCCGGGTTGATCATTGCGTTCCCGGAGATTGCCCTGTTCCTGCGTGATGTGGCCTTCAGGGATTGACCCACAAACGGACTGGCGTACTAAGGAGAGACACCCATGTTCAACCGCATCCTGGTCGCGATCGA
This sequence comes from Marinobacter sp., assembly GCA_052031745.1. Taxonomy (GTDB): domain Bacteria; phylum Pseudomonadota; class Gammaproteobacteria; order Pseudomonadales; family Oleiphilaceae; genus Marinobacter. The sequence goes on from JBPEXK010000078.1 coordinate 846, forward strand.
TGGCTCCTCCGCATCCCTCAAGGCTCTGGACAAGGCCATCGAGTTCCAGCAACTGACCGACGCCGAGATCTACTTGCTGTGTGTGTACAAACACCACAGCCTGTTTGAGGCGTCGCTGTCGATCGGACGACCACCGGGCATGGATATCCCGGACAAGGTGCTATCGGAATACGCCAAAGAGGTGGTGAAGCACGCCAAGGATCTGGCACTATCCCACGGCGCCACCAAGGTCCGGGGCTTTGTCAAAGCCGGCCGGCCATCGAAAGTGATCGTGAAGTTTGCGAAAGACAAAGAAGCCGACCTGATCGTTGTGGGTACCCGAGGCACCCACAGCGACAAGGACGGCATCCTGCTCGGCAGCGTGTCCCATCGGGTAGCGTCCAATGCCAAGTGCCCCGTCCTGGTGGTGTAACTCCCAACTCCCAACACTCTCACCGTATTCCCAAAAGGAAACACCATGACTGCGGTTGTTGATTTTCTGAACTCCATCCTCTGGGGTTATGTGCTGGTGTACGGCCTGCTGGCCGTCGGCGTGTTTTTTACCATTCGCCTCGGCTTTCTCCAGTTCCTGCACTTTGGTGAAATGATTCGCGCCATCCGTGGCTCGCGGGAAAGCGATGTTCACGGCATCTCGCCATTCCAGGCCCTGTGCACCAGCCTGGCCTCTCGGGTGGGCACCGGCAACCTGGCCGGAGTGGCGGTCGCGCTCTACCTCGGTGGCGCCGGCGCCATCTTCTGGATGTGGATGGTGGCCCTGGTGGGCATGGCCACCGGCTACGCCGAAAGTACCCTGGCCCAGCTGTACAAACAGCGCGACGGCAAGGGCCAGTATCGGGGTGGTCCGGCGGTGTATATCGCCAAGGGCCTGAATGCGCCCTGGGCCGGCGGCATCTTCGCCGTCTGCCTGATCCTATCCTTCGGCCTGGTGTTCAACGCGGTGCAAGCCAACTCCATCGCCGACGCCATGAAAGGTGCATTTGGCGTTCCCAAGCTCTGGATCGGGGTTGCGGTGGCCGTACTGGCGGGCTTCGTGATCTTCGGCGGGCTGAGGAAAATCGTGCGCTTTGCCGAGCTGGTGGTGCCTTTCATGGCCGGCATCTATGTGCTGATCGCCCTGGGTATTATGGTGGTCAACTACGATCAGGTCGGTGACGTGCTGCTGCTGATCGTCAAGAGTGCCTTTGGTCTGGCGGAAGCTACCGGCGGTGTTGCCGGGTCGATCACCGCAGCCATGCTCAACGGCATCAAGCGCGGCCTGTTCTCCAACGAGGCGGGTATGGGCTCAGCGCCGAACATCGCCGCCACGGCCACACCGGCACCACACCACCCGTCGTCCCAGGGCCTGGTTCAGGCATTCGGTGTGTTCATCGATACCATCGTTATCTGTACCGCCACCGCGGTGATGATCCTGCTGTCTGGCGTGCTCGAGCCGGGTAACGGCGTAACCGGCACGCAACTGACCCAGGACGCCATGGCCCATCACATCGGCGCATTCGGCAATTACTTCATCGCCATCGCGATCCTGTTTTTCGCCTTCACCTCCATCGTCGCCAACTACACCTACGCAGAAAACGCCCTGGTTTACCTGGGTGGCGACAACACCGCTGCGCTGACGGTGCTGCGCTCTGCCGCGCTGGCCATGGTGGTCTGGGGTGGTTACGAAGCCGTGGTGACGGTGTTCAACGCCGCCGATGCCTCCATGGGCCTGATGGCGTCGATCAACCTGATCGCCATTGTGTTGCTGTCAGGCACGGTGCTGAAGCTGACCAAGGATTACCTGGCCCAGCGCAAGGAAGGGGTGGTGCCTCACTTCAAGTCCAAGGATTACCCGGAACTGCACCAGAAAATCGACAGCGATATCTGGCACTAAGCTGAGACGGGCATCCAGGCTGGGCTTACGCAGCCTGGATGCCGTAGATACCAACCCGGTTGCGGCCGTCTTCCTTGGCCTGATACAACGCCTGGTCCGCCAGGCTAAGCAGCTGGTCCGGTTTGATGCCAGCCTCGGGCCAACTGGCCACTCCCACCGAGACAGTGACCGGCCCCAAGTCCTGGCCGCGGAACCGCACCGGAACTTCCGCCACCGACTCACACAAACTCTGGGCCCGTTCCCGACCGTCGTCGGTGAGCGCTCCGGGCAGAATCACCACGAACTCCTCGCCACCGAACCGGCACACGATATCGCTCTCCCGGAATTGCCGCTGCAGCACCGATGCCACCGTTTGTAAGGCCTGGTCGCCGGCCTCGTGACCGTGGGTGTCGTTGAAGGCTTTGAAGTGGTCGATGTCGATCACCAGCAGCGACAGCGGGGACTCGCTTCGCAGCGCCACCGCACATTGATGTTGGAACAACTGGTCGAAGTAGCGCCGGTTCTTCAGCCCGGTCAGCGCATCCTCGTAGGAGAAGCGCTGCAGTTCCTCGCGTAGAGAGATGCTGGACAGGGTAATGCCCAGCCGCTGGATCGACTGATTCAGGACTGCGAACAGCCGAGCCACCCCGTATTCACTCTGGGCCGACTCGAACAGGCCATCGCTCTCCAGCAGCAGCACGCCGTCGGTGACCAGGCCCTCGCTGGCGGACTCGACGTTGATCCAGAAACACAGCACCCCGGTGGCAGGCCGCTCCGGTAAGGCGTGATCGATTTGCGACGCCGGCGGCACCCGGGACGGCGACGGCAAGCCCTCACGGGCATCAAGCTGTTCCGGTATGGCCGGGTGCTCACCCTCAATGCCCCACTGACTCAGGCGGTCGTAGGTCTTGTTCAGGGTGCGCCGGTACAGGGCGCCGCGCAGGGGGCTGCAGAGGGCCGGCAAGGTGGTTGCCACCACGCCATAGGCCTGGTTCAAGGTCAGGCAGTCCTGCAGGTTGGTGATCAGATCCCCGAGAATACGGTTTTTCTCATTCTCAAAGGTGAGCATGCGCACCCGGGCCTGTTCCCGCCGGGCCAAGGCCTCGGCCCTTTCGGTGCGTTCGGCCACCTGTTGCTCCAGGGAAATGGCCAGTCGGGTCAGCGCTTTCTGGGTGCGGGCGTAATGCCACAGCGCGATCACCACCACGGCGAACAAAAACACCAGTATGCCCCAACTGACTGGCACCCGGCCCCATGGCAGCACGCCGTGAGCCACTGCCATATCGACAACGAGCAAACCGCAGAACACCCCGTAGGTCAGCAGCAGCACCCGCAGCTCCCGCATCAGGTAGCGGAAGCGCCGGACCGCAATGGTGGCCATGCAGGTTACGGTCACCAGGAACAGGGCATCGAACACCGGGAACGTGGACGACAGATCCACCACCCCGGCCAGCGACAGCCCGAGCGCCCCGACCAGATAAGACAGATGCAGCTTCCAGATCCAGTTGATGAGCCAGGGGCGATGGTCCGCCAACCAGTGCTCCAGCATCAGCGCCAGCGCTACCGGCAACATGTAGTAGGAACCGGCCGCCAGATAATCCCACAGCAACGGCCGGTAGCTGATCAACAGGCTGGCCTGGCTCTCGGCAATCAGCATCAGCCCGGCAGACAGGGCGAACAGCGCGATACAGGCAAAGGTTTTCTTTTCGGTCTGCAGCAGCGAGAAAATCAGCGCCAATCCGGCGATCAGGATGGCGAAGCCGGCCACAACCAGGGCCTCAAGGGAGTTGGTCAGAACATAGAGCACCAGGTCGGCGTAATCCATGACCGCCACCTCGCCCCAGAGGCCAATGTCGGTGTAGTCGGAGAACACCCGAAAGTAGATGGGCTCGGACTGAAACCCTTCCGGCAGCGGGATCGCGTGCCAGGGCCACCCCTCGAAGGCGCCCCGGCCATCGCGGTCGAAGGTGCCGTACTGATAGATGTTCTCGCCGCCAAAGTAGACCTGGAAAATGATGTCGACGCTGTAGATGTACAGAACCGGTTCCTGCCACTCCCCGGCCGGCAGGGTCACCCGGTACCAGACATGCTCGCGGCCGTCCCGCTCCGGCGGGTTGGACGGGAAGCCGATGGCCTGCCACTGGTCAGGGGCCTTCTGCTGAGCCCAGATCGGGCGTCCAGAGGCATCAAACGGCGAGTCACCCCACCGATACTGCCAGCCCTCCGACACCGTCTGCGAGGCAGCCAGGGCTGTCCCGGGCAGCAAAAGCGCCAAGACGAGAACAACAGTCAGCTGCAGAACGCGGGCCACTGGCATCTGGGTTGGGAACCTGAAAAAGATGAGAAACGAAAACAAATATAGATCAATACAGCGGAAGCGCCCGGCCTCGACCGCTAAATAGTTGGAGGAATCTGTGGTTTTTTGCAACCAAATGGCAACGAAGCGTAGCTAGGCCCTATTAGCGCCGGAGCGGCCCATCACCAGCACCGCCAACAGCGCCGAGGCCACCATCAACAGCAGGGCAACGGCATTGAGCACCGGAGTGGACCCCTCCCGCAGCCGATTGAACAGGGCGACGGTGAGTGGCGTATCGCTGCCGGTCAGCATGACCGTGGTGTTGAAGTTCTCGAACGACATCAGAAACGCCATCGCCGCGGCGCCGAAGATCGACGGCATCAGCCACGGCAGGGTCACGGTGAACCAGGCCACCAGGGGCGTCGCGCCCAGGTTTAGCGCCGCCTCCTCCAGTTGCGGATCGAACTTGCGCAGCCGGGCGGCAATCACCAGGGTACTGAGGGTGGCGATGAAGGTGACCTGGCCCATCACCACCAGGGTCAGGCCCGGGCGGAACAGATCCAGCTCTATGCCCCACACCCGCGAGGCGTCGTTGGCCATGCCGCTGTAGAACACCAGAATGGACACCCCCAGGATGACGCCCGGAATTACCAGCGGCAGCAGCATGAGCAGGTACAGGAATTCCTTGCCCCGGAACTGCACGCGCTCGAACAGCACCGCATTGGCACAGCCCAGGGCCACGCTCACCAGGGTGACCCAGAACGCGATCTGGGCGCTGACCCACAACGCCGACAGCAGGCCATCGTCGTGAAACAGCCCGGTGCGGCCGGCGCCGCCGTCGGCCAGGTACCAGTCCAGGGTAAAGCCCTTCCAGGGTAAAGATGGAAAGGGCGCGTCGTTAAAGGCAAACACCCCGGTGACCAGCAGTGGCAGCGCCAGATACACGAAAAAGGCCACCAGGTAAGCCAGATACAGGCGATCAAACCAGCGGGAACGGGGCACCGAGCGAATCATAGCCTCACCCCATGACCTTGCGCAGGGACTGGCCGGTCAGTTTCAGGCCGAGCCAGACGATGAGCGACGACAACACCAGCAGCAGCACCCCAAGGGCAGCGCCCTGCTCCCAGTTAAACCGGGTGATGAACTGGGTGAAGATCTGCTCGGTGAACCAGGCGCTGTCCTTGCCGCCCATGAGAACCGGCGTCAGATAGCTGCCCAGGGTCAGCATGAACACCACGATGCAACCGGACACGATGCCGGGCATGGCCCAGGGCACCACCACCTCCCGCAGCACCGTGAAATGCCCGCCGCCCAGGTCGTAGCCGGCCTCGACCAGGTTCTCATCCAGGCCGTCCAGGGTGGTCACCAGGGGCACCACCATGAACAGCAGGCCGTTGTAGACCAGGCCGATGATCACGGCGACGTCGTTGTAAAGCATTTCCACCGGCCCGTCGGCCCAGCCCAGGGCCTGCAACCAGCTGCTGAACAGCCCGCTCTCCCGCAGCAGGATCATCCAGCCGTAGGTGCGCACCAGTTCGCTGGCCCAGAACGGGATCAGGCAGGCCAGGAACAGCAGGCCCTTGGCCCGGCCCCGGGCCAGCCGGGCAATGTACCAGGCGATGGGAAAGGCGATCAGCAGGGTCAGCAAGGTGGTAAACAGCGACATCACGCCGGTGCGCACGAAGGTGCGCCAGTAGTAGGCCTCGGTGAAGAAGTTCTGGTACTGCTGCAGGCCCCAGGCCAGGGTGTCCCAGCTTTCCCGGACCTGGAACGACACCCTCAGCATTTCCAGGTGCGGCACCAGCACCAGCAGCACGATCCAGAGCAGGAACGGGGTCAGCAGCAACCACAGGGACAACCGGCCGGCCGAGGCAGTCATTCCGGCTCCGCGGCGAACACTCGCGCCAATTGCGGGTCCCAGGCCAGGCGCACCGGGCCCTCGTCGTGCATGCGTGGGGCCGAGCCATCCTGGGGCAAGCGCGCGTACACGGTCTCGCCAAGGCTTTCGGTTTCCACCCGGCTATTGGCGCCGTCGAATAACGTGGCCTTTACCCTGGCCTGGGCACCGGAAAAGCCGTTCTGCAGGGCGTCACCGGTGAGCACCAGGGCCTCGGGCCGAACAAACAGCGACACCGGCTGACCCAACTCCAGCTCACCGGCGGCCCGGCCCTGCACCGTGGACCCATCGGGGCGGCGGATGTCGGCCACGCCGTCACGCAGCGCAACCAGATCGCCACTGATCCGGTTGTTGTCACCCACGAACCCAGCCACGAACGGCGTTGCCGGCTCCCGGTAAAGCTCTTCCGGCGGCGCCACCTGATCAAACTTGCCGTTGCGCATCACCGCCACCTGGTCCGACATCACCATGGCTTCGGACTGATCGTGGGTGATGTAAACGAAGGTGGTGCCAAAGGCTTTTTGCAGGTGCTTCAGCTCCACCTTCATTTGTTCCCGGAGCTTTAAATCCAGCGCGCCCAAAGGTTCGTCCAGCAGCAACAGGGTTGGCTCCAGCACCAGGCAGCGGGCCAGGGCCACACGCTGACGCTGACCGCCGGACAACTGTTGCGGATTGCGATCTTCCAGGCCGGGTAAACCGACCTGCTCCAGCACCGCGGCAATGCGCTGGCGCCGCTCCGGCGCGGGTACCTTCTGCCGCTTGAGGCCGTAGCCGATGTTCTCGCCCACGGTCATGGTCGGGAACAGCGCCAGATGCTGGAACACCATGTTCACCGGTCGCCGGTTCGGCGGCACGGAATTCATTCGCTGGCCGCGGATGTGGATGTCGCCCGAGTCCGGCCGATCGAAGCCGGCCAGCAGGCGCAGCAGCGTGGTCTTACCGCAACCGGAGGGCCCGAGGATGGAGAAGAAACTGCCCGCGGGCACATCCAGGGAGACATGGTCTACCGCCAGGTTGTCCCCGAAACGGCGGACCAGGTTGCTGCAAAACAGGTCGGAGTCCTGGCCCATAGGATCAGTTGGCCGCCTGCACCCGGTCCAGCACCTGGCCTTCCATGGTTTCCATGCCCGGTGGCACCGGCGGATACCATTTGATGTTGTCGATGGCACGGTCGTTGAAGCTGGCCCGGTAGGCGTCCCGCAGCTCGGCGCGAACGAACTCATCCGCGCCCTTGGCGGCGGTGAAGTTGCCGGAGGCGTTGGTGATCTTGGCGGCGATCTCCGGCTGCATCACGAAGTTGATCCACTGGTAGGCCGCGGCCTCGTTCTCACTGCGCCGCGGAATGGCGAAGGTGTCGATCCAGCCGAGGGCGCCAGACTCCGGCGCGATGAAGCGAATGTCCGGGTTTTCTGCATTCAGCTTCCGGCCGCCGGCATCCCAGGCCATGGCAGCCTTTACCTCGCCGGTGCGCAGCAGCGCCAGCAGCTGATCGCCACCGGTCCAGTAGGTTTTTACGTTGGCCTTGCAGTCAATCAGCTTGTCCTCCACCTGGGCCATGATCGACTGGTACTGGTCGCGGTTGCCGTAGGCGGCAAACGGGTCCAGGCCCATGGCGAAGGCAAACCCGATCAGGGTCGGTCGCTTCAGGCGGTAGCTGACCTCACCCGCCACCGCCGGGTCGCACAGGTCGGTGTAGTCGGATACGGTGTCGGCCACCGAGTCGTGCACGATCAGGCCGCTGGTGCCCCACACCGAGGGCACGCCGTAGAAGTCGCCCTCCAGTTCGGTCGCGTTCTGGGTCGCCTTGACCATGGCCGGCTGCAGGTTGGCGAGCTCGATGCGGCTGTAATCGATGGGCTTGTAGATATTGAACTGGCGCTGCACCCCCACGATCCGGTCCTGGCTCGGTTGCGCCAGGTCGAAACCCGCGCCACCGGTGGCCCGCAGCTTGGAGATCATGTCCTCGTTGTTGGACAGGGTGACCTTCACATCAATGCCGGTCTCTTCTTCGAACTGGGCCACCACCTCATCGGGGGCATAGCCGCCCCAGGTGATCAACCGCAGCTCTTCGGCGGCAGCCAGATGCGGCAGCAAGCCGGCGATCAGCGTGGCGGAAACAACTAACGCGGGGTTGCGGGTGGAGCGGGTGAACCTGGTCATAACGCTTCCTTGGTTATCGTGGTTTCGAGAGTGGGCTAACCATTTGTTATCAGGACGTTATAGACCATAGATGTCAGTTGTGTGAAACCGCAGCGATAAAAAAACGGAGGCCGAAGCCTCCGTTTTCAGGATCAGTGCCGAGTGCCAGCCGGGCCTAGCGGCCGGATTTCAGCTTCTCCCAGTACTTGGCGTAGATCTGCAGCGCCTCGTCACCGATGTCGCTCTGGAATTCGGCGTTCACCATGTCCTCGGCGGTCGGGTAGCTGGCGCGGTCATTGGCGACCGCCTCATCCAACACATCCCGCGCGGCCAGGTTCGGCGTGGCGTAACCGATCTCCTCGCTGATCAGGGCTGCGATTTCCGGCTGCAGCACGAAGCTGATGAACTGGTGTGCCGCGTCCGGGTTCTTGGCGTTCTTCGGAATCACGAAGCTGTCCAGCCAGGCGATGATGCCCTCTTCCGGATACACGTACTCCAGGGACGGCATGGTGTCGCGGCCCATCACGGCCTCGCCGTTCCAGATCATGCCGACGTCGGTCTCGCCTTCCAGATAGGGCATGCGTGGGGCGTCGGAGTTGAAGGTGCGCACCGACGGCATAAGTTCCGACAGCTTCTCGTACGCGGCCTCGATTTCGTCCGGGTTGGTGCTGTTGCCGGAATAGCCCAACACCCGCAGGCCGACGTGGAACACTTCGCGCATGTCGTTGGTCAGCATCACCCGACCGTCGAAGCGATCATCCCACAGGTCTTCCCAAGCGGTGACCGGCTCGCCTTCCACGTCGGACGTGTCCACGGCCAGGCCGGTGGTGCCCCACAGGTAAGGCACGCTGTACTCGTTGTTCGGGTCGATATCCAGGTTGACCAGTTCCGGGTCGAGCTTGTCGAAACCCTCGATCTTACTGCGGTCGATCGGCATCAGCAGATCTTCCTGACGCATCTTGCTGACGTAGTAGGTGGAGGGCACCGCCAGGTCGTAAGCCGCGCTGTCGTCCAGCAGCTTCAGGCGGGCGTACATGGCCTCGTTGCTGTCGTAGGTGGTATACACCACCTGGATACCGGTTTCCTCCTGGAACCGATCCAGTACTTCCTGGGGCATGTACTCAGACCAGTTGTACAGGTTCAGAACCTTGGGTTCCTCGGAACTGCAGCCCGTCAGACTTACCGCCAACAGACCGGCCAGCGCCAGTTTCTTCATCGTTTGCTCCTTATCAGAATCCATTGGGACAGCATCAGCATAACCAGTGAGAACACCAGCAACAGGGTGCCGAGGGCATTGACCTCGGGCTTCAGCCCCACCCGCACCATGGAGTAGATGCGCAGGGGCAGAATTTCATAACTCGGGCCGCTCACGAAGGTGCTCACCACCACGTCGTCCAGGGACAGGGTGAAGCCCAGCAGCCAGCCCGCCAGCAGCGCCGGCATGATGGCAGGAATCAGCACGGTGCGGGTCATGGTGAAGTCGCTGGCACCGAGATCCCGCGCCGCCTCCGGCAGACTTTCATCAAACCCGCTGAGCCGGGCCATCACGGTGATCACCACAAAGGGTAGACAAAAAGTGACGTGTGCCAACAGCAGGGAGACATAACCAAGCTGCAAGCCCACCAGCAGGAACAGCGCCAACAGGGAGATGGCGAGCACGATTTCCGGCGACATCATCACCACAAACAGCATGCCGTTGAGCACCTGTTTGCCCCGGAACCGGTAGCGGTGCAGGGCCAGGGCGGTAAGCGCGCCAATCAGGGTGGACACGGTGGCCGCCGATAGCGCCAGCCAGAGCGAGTTCCACATCGCCCGGACCATGGCGGTGTTGTTGAACAGGGCCTCGTACCAGCGCAGGCTGAGGCCGCCCCAGGCGTAGCCGGTACGGGCGTCGTTGAAGGAGAACACCACCAGCACCACAATCGGCACGTACAGCAGGATATACACCAGGGTCAGGTAGGTGCGGGGCAGCCAGGTTTTCATCAGACGCCCTCCTCGCCCAGGCGCCGTTTACTCAGCTTGTGGGCAAACATCAGCAGCGCCATGGTCAGGGTCAGCACGATGCTGGCGGCGGCGCCAAAGGGCCAGTTGCGGGCATCGAGAAACTGGTTCTTGATCACGTTGCCCACCAGCAGGTTACGGGAACCGCCCAGGATATCCGGCACGAAGAACAGGCCCATGGCTGGCAGCAGCACCAGCATCACCCCGGCCAGCACCCCCGGCAGGGTCAGCGGCACGATCACGTGCACGAAGGTGGCCAGCCGGCCGGCGCCCAGGTCGTGGGAGGCCAGCAGCAGTTCCTGACGCAGGTCGTCGAACACCGAGTACAGCGGCAGGATCATGAACGGCAGCAGCAGGTACACCAGGCCAACAATCACCGCACCCTCGGTGTACAGCAGCTGCAGCGGCTCCTCGATCAGTCCGAGGGATAGCAGCGCCTTGTTGAGCAGGCCGTTGGTGGCCAGAATCAGTTTCAGGGCGTAGGTGCGCACCAGGGAGTTGGTCCAGAACGGCACGATCAACAGGAAGATCAGCAGCAACTGGCGCTGCTTGCCCACCTTCGACAGGGCCCAGGCAAAGGGGTAGCCGATCAGCAGGCAAATCACCGTGGTCATGGCCGCCATGTACAGGGAATGGAGGAACACCTCCAGGTACAGCGGATCGAACAGTTGCCGGTAGGCGTCCAGGTTGAACGGCAGGGACAGGAAGGTGGCCGGATCCCGGGTCAGTACACTGGCGCCCACCACCAGCAAGTTGGGGGTCAACACCAGGAACAGCAGCCAGCCCCAGACCAGGGCCAGCACGGCAAACTTGAACGGTTGCTGGCGAATACTAAGCATCGGCCGACAATTCCTTGTCGGCAATCTCACCAGCCTCTTCCGGCAGCAACCATTCCCAGCCGTCGACCCAGCTGACCTTCACCGGCTCACCCAGGCGGTAATCGAACATCGGGTCATCCTCGTCGAAGAATTCGCTGGCCAGTACTTCGGTGCCGTCTTCGAGGTGGATCACTGAATCCAGGGTGCTGCCTTTGTAGTTGCGCTCGACGATCTTGCCGGCCACGCCCTGGTCGCCGTACGGATCCAGCACCCGGATGTCCTCCGGACGCAACAGCACGTGCACCAGGTCACCCGGCTGCGCCGTGAAACCGGTCCGGCGGCGCAGCTTGCGGCTGTCGCCGAGGACATTCACCCAGATGTGACTGTCGTCCTGCTCCTGCACCCGGCCGGGGAAGAGGTTGGTCTCGCCGACAAAGCGCGCGGTGAACAGGTTGGCCGGTCGCTCGTAGACTTCCCGCGGGGTACCCAGCTGCTGCACCTGCCCACTTTTTAGCACTACCACCCGATCCGACATGGACAGGGCCTCTTCCTGATCGTGGGTCACGAACACGAAGGTAATGCCCAGTTCCCGCTGCAGGCGTTTGAGCTCACCCTGCATGGTGCGACGCAGCTTGTAGTCCAGGGCGGACAGGGGTTCATCCAGCAGCAGCAGGCGCGGGCGCTTGACCACCGCCCGGGCAATGGCGACCCGCTGTTGCTGGCCGCCAGAGAGCTGATGGGGTTTGCGGCCGGCGAAATCCTGCAGCTGCACCATGGCCAGCGCTTCCTCGACCCGCTGGCGGATTTCGTCTTTCGGGCGCTTCTCCATCTTCAGGCCGTAGGCGACGTTGTCGAACACCGACATGTGCGGAAACAGGGCGTAATGCTGGAACACGGTGTTCAGGGGCCGCCGCTCCGGTGGTACTTGGGTCAGGTCGTCACCATCCAGGGTGATGGTGCCGGAATCCGGGTGCTCGAAGCCGGCCATCAGGCGCAACAGGGTGGTTTTGCCGCAGCCGGAGGGGCCCAGCAGCGTGATGAACTCGCCGTCGAGGATGTCCAGGTCCAGGGCATCCAGCACGGTTTTGCCATCAAAATGTTTGGAAAGTTCGCGCAGCGAAAGGAGTGTTTTCTTCATCGGCCCTGCCCAAGGAATGAGCAAGCTATTCTTTCAGAAAGGGCCGCAAACAAAAAGGGGCGTCAGGACAATCCGAAATCCCGCCGCCCCAGGCTTGCCTTCGGCGCCGGTCTGCGCTCCAGACCGGCCCCAAGACCATCAGTGCACGCTGACTTACTCGCCGGCCACGCTGTCCAGGTAGGCCTTGTCCGAGATGTTGGTCCACTGGCGTACCTGCCGCAGGTATTCGCGCTGGGAGGTGATGATTTCCTTGGCCAGCGGGTCATTCTCGGCCGCCTCTGCGAGCAGCTTGTTGGTCGCGCTGCGCAGGGCCTCAATCACTTCCGACGGGAAGGTCCGGTGGGTTACATCCGGGTAGTTTTCCTTCATCTTGTCCCAGGCCACACCACTCTCATGAGTGCTCTGGATGTACATGTCGTAGGCTGCGGTGCGCATGGCCACCCGCAGCACTTCCTGCAGGTCTTTCGGCAGTTTGTTCCAGGACGCCTCGTTGATCAGGAACTGCACCTCGGCGCCCGGCTCCTGCCAGCCCGAGTAGTAGTTCTTGGCAATCTGGTGGAAACCCATGTTGAAGTCCAAGGCCGGACCGACCCACTCGACCGCATCGATGGTGCCACGTTCCAGCGAGCTGTACAGTTCGCCCGGCGGGATGTTGGTCACCGCCACGCCCAGCTCGGCCATGACTTCGCCGGCGAAGCCCGGGGTCCGCATCTTGATGCCCTTCAGGTCTTCCAGGGAGTTGATCTCATTGCGGAACCAGCCGCCCATCTGATTGCCGGTGTTGCCACCGGGGAACGACAGCAGGCCGTATGGCTCGTAAACCTTGCGCATCAGCTCCATGCCCTCGCCATGGTAGAACCAGGCGTACTGCTCCGGGGCGATCATGCCGAAAGGCACGGTGGTGAAGAACATGGCGTTAGGGATGGTGCCCTTGTAGTAGTAGGACGCGGTGTGGCCCATGTCGTACTGGCCGTTGCGCACCAGGTCGAAAATACCGAACGGGGCCTTGTGCTTGTTGGACGCGTCGATCCGGATCTTGAGACGGCCATTGGACATGGTCTCCGCCATCCGGGCCATGTGCTCCACGGTCTCGCCGAGAATCGGCGTGTTAGGACCCCAGGTTTGCGCCAGCCGCAGCTCGAAATTGTCTTCGGCCTGGCCCAGCGAACTGAAAGCAAACAGCAGCGCGAGCGCCGCCATCTTGAACGGGCGAGTTATCGTTGTTGGCATGGTGGTTCCGTTGGTTTTTTAGATGATTTTTTTATCCCGAACTCATACTAGCGTGGACTCGCGCACGCCGCCAAGCCCTACTCTGGGTGTAGCCGGTGGGCGCCACATTCGGTAACTGGAATAGCCCAGAGCCTTGCGCTATGTTGTTGAGTGGGGCCGGCTTTCTCCCGGCCATGGAACGGAACCGGGACAATGTACATGGACACCAAACACGATCTCGACAGCCCTCAGGCCCGCCTGAAGCAGCTCCGGCAAAGCTACCAGGAGCGGCTGCCCCGGCGCCTGGATCGCCTTGAGTACCTGATCAGCACCATTCCGGTGGACCGCAACTACGCCGAAGACAACGCCACCGTCCGTTCCGGCCTCAACATGACTTACCAGGAGGCCCATAAGCTGGCGGGCTCGGCCGGCTCGGTTGGCCTGCACCCGGTGTCCCAGGCGGCCAAGCGACTGCTGGACCTGATCGACGCCTGGTTCAATACCCAGCCGAAAGATCCCCAGGACAAAAGGTCGGAAATGCTGGAACTGGTGCAAGCCATGCGCACCATGGACTTTGGCGAGGAGCCGGAGCTGGATCGGCGTTTCTTCCCCGGTTCCCGCAAGATCCATATCATCGAAGACAACGAGCTGGTCGCCAACGAGATGCTGCTGTGGCTCGAGGCTGCCGGCTTCGATGCCCAGGTGTTCCTGTCAGCGACCATTTACGGCGATACCTTCGAGGTTCTGCCCAAGCCGGACCTGATCATCATGGACGTGATTTTCGGCAATGAGCGCAACGCCGGGCCCCGGGTGATCGAATTATTGAAACGCACGGTCGGGCGGCTGCCCCCGGTGGCCTTTGTCTCGGTGCGGGACGACATGGAGGCACGCCTGGCGGCCTTTCGCTCCGGTGCCTCGCGCTACCTCACCAAACCGGTGACCCAGGCCGAGCTGATCGACCTGGCCTATGAGTTCACCGATCGCAAGGATTCCCCTCCGTTCCGGGTACTGACGGTGGACGACGATGAAACCACCCTGCAGGTGAATCAGGTGCAGCTGGAGCAGGCCGGCCTGGCGGTCTTTGCCGTCAGCAATCCCATGGACGCGCTGGAGGCGGCCCGGGCGTTCGCGCCGGACGTGATCCTGCTGGATGTGATCATGCCGGACGTGTCCGGCACCGAGTTGGCCGCAGTACTGCGCCAGGATCGGCGCCTGGACGCGGTGCCCATTCTGTTCCTGACCACGGAAACCCATCCGGACCAGAAAATCATGGGTGCCGCCCTGGGCGGCGATGACTACATCATCAAGCCGTTCGACCCGGATTACCTGCTCACCACCCTGCGCGCGCGGGCACGCCGCTCGCGCAGGCTGAGGGAACTGCTGAAACAGGCCGAAAGCCTCTGACTCACACCTTGAACTGACTCACCAGCCCCCGCAGGGTCTCGCCCAGGCGGGCCAGTTCGTGGCTGGCTTCGTTAGTCTGGTTGACACCGGTGTCGCTGCGCTGGGCCGCATCAACGATGCGCACCACGTTCTGGTTGATCTCTTCCGCCACCTGGCTCTGCTGTTCGGAGGCGGTGGCAATCTGGGTGACCTGATCGTGGATCTGCCCGACCGACTTCTCAATGGTAATCAACGCGGTGGTGGCGTGATTGATGCGTTCCACGGTTTCCGAGGAGCGATCGCGGGACTTGTTCATGCGCTCAACGGCCGAGCGGGACTCGGCGACAAAGCCGTCCACCATCTCCCGGATCTGGTCCGCTGACTCGGCGCTGCGCTTGGCCAGCTGACGCACCTCGTCCGCCACCACGGAGAAACCGCGGCCGTGCTCACCGGCACGGGCGGCCTCAATCGCCGCATTCAAGGCCAACAGGTTGGTCTGCTCGGTGACAGCATGAATCACGTCCAGCACCTGCTGGATGTCATCGGATTTTTCTGCCAGGGCGTCGATGGTGCGGGCGCTTTCCTGAATTTCCTCAGACAGCTTGTTCACCGATCCCTGGGCGCTGGCGATGGTCTCGCCGCCTTCCCGGGCCACACGGTCGGCGTCGGAGGCGGCGCTTTCAACCTCGTTGGCGTTGCCGGAAATCTGCTGGATGGTCGCCGCCATCTCGTTGATTGCCGAGGCAATCTGGTCGGTTTCCGAGCCCTGCTCCTGCACCGACGCCCGGGTTTCGTTGGCAACCCGGCTCAGTTCTTCCGCCGCCGAGGCCACCTGATCGGTGGTGGCGCCCACCTCGCGGATGGTGTCCTGAATTTTAACTACAAAGGCATTGAATTGGCGGCCCAAATCCGCCAATTCGTTGGCCCCTTCTTCAGGTAGGCGCTGCCGCAAATCGCCCTCGCCATCAGCGATCTCCTGCATCATTTCGGTGACCGACTTCAGGGGTTTGGTGACGGTACGTCCGACGACCAGCCCGATCACCACGGAGATGGCCACGACCACCGCGGTTAAAAGCAAAATGAAACCAAGTGTGGCGGAGCGATTCTGCTCGATCTCAGCCCGAGCCGCAGCCACCTCCCGATCAATGTTGGTGACATAAACGCCAGCGCCAATCATCCAGTC
The DNA here is from genome assembly GCA_052031745.1 of Marinobacter sp. Lineage (GTDB taxonomy): Bacteria > Pseudomonadota > Gammaproteobacteria > Pseudomonadales > Oleiphilaceae > Marinobacter. The sequence continues at coordinate 16,759 of JBPEXK010000078.1, forward strand.
CCAGCCCGGGATAATCGTGGAGTAAGAGACCTTCGGTTCGTCTTTACCTGAGCCCGGATTCATCCATTCGTAGCTGTAAAAGCCGCCACTCTCGGCAGCATCGAACAGATCGCCGACCAAACGCTTGAGCGTGGGATTGCTGGTTGGGCCTTCCTTGGAGGGATCAGGCGCGTAGGCAAGGTTGACCACGTCGCGGGTGTAGGCAAACACGTAATTGGTTTTGTCAAAACGGATGGTTCGCAGGCGTTCCGCGGCCTCGGCTTTGGCCTCAGCCTCGGTTAGATCGGGATCGTTCTTAGCGTCCAGCACCACCGCCCGAGCGGCGTCGATCAGATTCTTCAAGCCGGTCTTTCGGGCGTCCAGCAGTTTGGCCTCCAGGCGCTTTAACTCCGCCTCGCCACTTGCCTCAATCTGACTGGCGGTAATCCAGGCAATAGTGGCCGCCGTAAGAAGTACAGGCACCAGTACGGCCACCATCAACCGCGTGCGAATCCTCAGGTTGTTGACAAAAGTCATCACGATGTTCCTCTTGCTCTTGTTTTGTTGTGATTATGCATATAGAGAGGCATCAGGGACTGTTCGATATTGTTAAAACTTTTTTCCTTCAGTCCCGACGGACGTGGCCCCAGCCCAAACACGCCAGAGCCAGGCATGCTGGGTTTCGGGAACTGCCCCCATGATTAGTGTATCGGCGGAACTGGTCACATCTTGAGAACCGGCACAGTCTAAAGCGGAGGCGCCATGAAACAGCTGTTCCTGGTTCGGCACGCCAAATCCAGCTGGGCCGATGACAGCCTCAGCGACCGGGAGCGCCCCCTGAACGCCCGGGGGCAGAGCCAACTGGCCCCGCTGGGCCGAGCCCTGGCCGCCGACAACGCCTTCGCGGGCGACGTCTACGCCAGTGCCGCCGTACGTGCTCGCGCCACCCTGGCCGGGCTCGAGCCCGCCACGCTGCCATCGACCCGAATCGAGGTCTGTCCCGAGCTGTACACCTTCGATTACCGGGCGCTGTTGCACTGGCTGCGTGAACAGACCGATGCCACCACCGTGACCCTGATTGGCCATAACCCGGCCCTGCTTGAGTTGGCGCAATGGCTGTTGCCGCAACCACCCAAGCAACTGCCCACCGCCAGCTACCTGCATCTGTGCCTGCCGGTGGCGAGCTGGCAGGCGCTCAGCCAGGGCTCGGGCCAACTGGAACGGCTGCTGACCCCCGCCGATTTCAGCTATGAGCACTTCGCTCGCAAACAAAGAAAACGCGCAGGTTCCCGGCCGAAGCCGCGCCAGGGCGATCCGGCCGCCACCCTGCAAGACCTGAACCGGTGGCTGGCTGATCTGGAGCGCGGCGTTCGCCTTGGGTTTGACCCGGAATTCCTGCACCAGTACCGCATTGCCCTGCGCCGCAGTCGGGCCATTGCTGAAGCCATCCAGGAGGTGACCGGCGCCAAGCGGCTGGCCGGCCCGGTAAAACAGCTGAAACACCGGGCCCGGACCACCAGCCGGCTCAGGGATCTGCACGTGCTGCTGCAACAGCTACCGAACCTCTGCGATGGCAACGACGAACTGGAAACCGGCCTGCACACCTACTTCGAGCAGGCAGTGGCCACCGAACAGCGGCGCCTGACCGAGGCCCTGAGCGGCAAAGGTAAGCAGGAACCCGGCTCGGACTGGCAGGACCTGGTCGAGTCCAAGGGCTTTCGCAAACTGGCCCGATCCCTGAACCACAAAGACATCCGAAAAACCGTCCACCAACGTATGAAACAGTGCCAGCGGCGAGCCTTAAAACTGACGATGGACTCGCCCGACGACCAGATACACGGGCTCCGCAAACTGCTCAAACGCACCCGCTACCTGATGGAGCTGGAGCCCGAGCGCTGGCAAGGACCGCTGAAGCGGGTGAAGCGACGCCAGGAATTGTTCGGAAGCTTTCAGGATCTGTGTGTGCAGACAGAACTGTTACAGCAGTTCCGAAAGGACTCCCCGGAAGCGCTGCCGGCCGCCGTCGCAGGCCTGGAACACCGACTTATTACGCGGAAAACAGACATCCGCCAGCAAATACTTGCACTGGGAGGACTCGATGGATCCCCGCTATGACACGCTGTTCTACGATGGCCAATGCCCCTTGTGTGCGCGCGAGATTCGCACCCTGCGCAAACTTCAGGACGGCGACCTGATCTTCGCTGACATCCACGAGCAGGACGGTCACAGCGCCAACCTGCCGAGCCATGAGCAGCTACTGCGCCGGCTGCACCTGATGGCCTACACCGGTGAGTGGATCATCGGCCTGCGCGCCAACGTGCGCGCCTGGTCTCACACCCGCTTCGGCTTTCTGTTCAAGCCCCTGCTGTGGCCCATCGTGTTTCCGATCGCCTCGAGAATCTACGAGCGCTGGGCCGACCGCCGCTACGAGCGTAAATACGCCTGCGCCATTGGCCACAACGCCTCCGAGCACCAGGCCTGAGCCGGGGCCTAACCCGCCCGGGTGCGGATGAAGATCGCCGGCCGTACCGACAGTTCGGCCAGTTCCCGTGCCAACTGACCCTTGAGCCGCTCGAC
>JBPEXK010000079.1:0-2335 GCA_052031745.1 Marinobacter sp.
AACGGTGCCACCCTGGCGTACCGTGTGGCCGGTAACCCCTACGCCAACGTGCCTGCCTCCGGGCTCGATATTGGCTTCAATCCTCTGGGAAGGGTTGCCGCTCCGGCAGCACGGACCAACATCGATTTTCGCATCACTGGCGAGAGCACGTTTAACCTCTGCCTGAGTTCCCTGGGAGCGGTATTCAGTGAGACTTGCCCATGAGCAGGGCGAATCGGACGCTGAAAGTTCAGTCCGGCGCGACCCTGGTTGAGCTGGTCATCACCATCGTCATCATCAGCGTCGCCATTGCCGGTACCGTTGGTGCTTTCTCCCTGATCGCCGGCCGCAGCGCCGATCCGCTGAACCAGACTCGCGCGGTGGCACTGGCGCAGATCTACATGGATGAGATTCTGGGGCGTCGATACGACGAGGCCACGCCGATCGGCGGGGTGCCCAAGGCTTCCGGGTGCAACGTGAACACCGAAGAAGCGGATCGCGCAGATTTCGATGATGTGGACGATTACGACGCCATCACCAATGCTGCACCGGAGAATGCTGAGGGTGACCCACTCGGTGCCGACTACAGCAATTTCCAGATTTCGGTGAGCGTACAATGTGCCGGTGCTGAGGTGGGTCTTCCTGCCGACGACGCCAAACGCATTGACCTCGCCATCACCGACCCCAGTGGCCAGGGCTACAATTTCTCGGTCTACAGGGCGAATTACTGATGCTTCGTCGCAACGGGTTTACCCTGATTGAGCTGATCATGGTGATCGTGCTGCTCAGCATCGTCGCGGTCGTCTCTGTGCGATTTGTCAGCCTGTCTACCCGGGGCGCGCTCGACACCAGTGCGCGCCAGCTGCGGTCGTTACAGGCGGTGGTGATCAGCGAGCAGATCACCCGCGAGCTTCGGGAAGCCTTTCCCCTGTCGGTGCGCAGCAGTGGCTCGTGTCTGGAGTGGTTACCCCTGGAGGCCGGCACCAACTACCTGAGCCTGACCTCCGGCCCTAGCTTCGATGAGATCGAAATAGCTGCCTTTGGCCAAGTTCCGGCGGTGGGCAGCACACGGGCGGTGGTCTACGGCTATGGCACCAGCGCCACCACCGCAGCCGACCTTTACAGCGGTGACGATCCCGGCCCGGTGTCCGAGACCATCTCGGCCATCGACAACGGAGCTTCGCCGGCCACCATCACCCTCTCCGGCAGCCATCAGTTCAGCGCCACCTCGCCGGCCAAACGCCTGTTCGTGGTGGGGGAACCGGTGAGCCTGTGCCAGAGCGGCCGCTTTCTCCATCGCTACAGTGGTTATGCGCCCACGTCTGCCCAACCGACCCCACCGGCCGGCACGCCTGAAGTGCTGGCGGCCAACCTGACCGGCACGGTGGATTTCGATTTCCAGCCGGCCACTCTCCAGCGGGCGGCGGTCGTACAATTCACTTTCGAGCTGGCCAGCGATGATGGCGCCGAAACTACCACGGTCAGCCAGGAGGTCCAGATCCGCAATGTGCCCTGAGAACCTCTTTCACCGACAGCGGGGCGCAGGCCTGCCGGTGGCCCTGTTCGTAATCACCGTTCTTGCGTTGATTGTAGTGAGCATGGCGCAGCAACAGGAAAGTGCCGGTTCGGCTGTCGGTCAGCAGATTCTGTCCCAGCGCGCGTTCTATGCCGCTGAGAGTGGCGCCCAGGTGGCCGTGACTGAGGCGTTGAACGGAGGCGCCTGCGGCTCGGTGCCGGCGTCGGTGAACTATACTCAGGCCGGTCTCAATGGGTGCAGTGCCAGCCTGAGCTGTTCCTCGGTGCAGGCGGACATCGACGGGGACTCCACCCTGGAGCGCGTCTTCACCCTGGTCAGCACCGGGCAGTGTGGCGCCGGCGCCGAGACCGCATTTCGCACCGTGGAGGTTCGAGTCAGATGACTGCAGTCGTAACCTGGATTCGATGCGCGTTGTTGATCCTGTTGATGTTGGCACCGGCGTGGGCGCAGGCGTGGAAGATGGAAGCCGGCAAGCTGGATCTTCCCCAGACCACCAACGTCAATGGCCTGTTTTCGTTCTCTTTTAAACAGACCTATGCCACTGCTCCGGTTGTTGTGGCGCTGCCCACCGAGGACGGGCCGAATGCGTCTGCCCTGCGCATCGCTAACGTTACCACCACCGGGTTCCAGATGGCTCAGGTGGAACCTTTTTCTGAGGATGGCCCGCACACCAACATGACCGTCAGCTACGTGGCGGTGGAACCGGGCACCCACACCCTGCCGGATGGCACCCGCCTCGAGGCCGGAATGTTGTCCAGCCGGCCAGCCAGAGGCCGTGACTTTGTTCAGTTCAACGGCCGCGGCAACACCGCCTGGGGC
>JBPEXK010000080.1:0-1740 GCA_052031745.1 Marinobacter sp.
ACTTGGGATCGCTACAAGTTGAAGCTGCCGATCATCGGGCCGCTGCTGGAGCTGATCACCTTGAGCCGCTTTGCCCGCAACTTCGCTTCCATGCTGGCGGCCGGCATGCCCGTCACCCATGCCTTGACGGTCGTGGCCGATGCCACGGACAATGCCTGGATTGCCAAACACATCAAAGACATGCGTGCCGGAATCGAACGTGGTGAAAGCCTGTTGCGGACCGCCCGCCAGAGCGAAATGTTCACCCCGTTGATCCTGCAGATGATAGCGGTCGGGGAGGAAACCGGTTCTGTCGACGACATGCTCAACAACGTCGCCGATTTCTACGACGAAGAAGTGGATTACGGCCTCAAGCGGCTGGCGGAGTCCATCGAACCGATCCTGATTGTCGCCATGGGCGTGCTGGTACTGATTCTGGCACTCGGGGTGTTCCTGCCCATCTGGGACTTGGGTGCGGCCGCGATGGGGCGCGGGTGAGTGCCGGGCCAACGGCTGTTCAGCGCGGAAGGTCTTGCGATGACCCGGCTGTTCCGGCTGGCGGTGTCGCTACTCATCCTCGCATTGTTGGCTTGGTTTCTTCTCGGCGTAATGGAGAAAGAAACCCGCAAGGCGGAAGAGCAATCCGCCGGGCTGATACTCAATCAGCTTCGCGCCGCACTGGTGATCAAGGGCGCCGAAGTGATGCTGACCCGGCACGAGCGCCTGGAACAGCAAGAGGGCCTGAACCCGTTCGAGTTGGTGGAGCACCAGTGGCGAACCTACGCAGGGCGGTGTGAGTCAGCCACTGGCACGCCGGGAACCTGGTGTTTCCAGGCCGGCGAACAAAAAGAAACAGAAAATCAGGCCCGGGGATGGTTAATTTATACCGCCAACCAGCCGATAACCCTGAATGGCCGCACGGCCCAGGCCGGTCAATCACTGGCCTGGGCCGTGACAACGGAATACGCAGACCGCAATAACAATGGACAGCGGGAGCGAGGCGAGCGAGCAACGGGCCTGAAACTGGCACCGGTGCCGCTCGCAGGAAACACAGTGCGCATGCAGGACGCCCGACACTGACAGGACGAAAATAACAACGTGGGACGAGGCTGAGTTATGCGGCAGTGCGCGAAAACCCGAAAACAGCAGGGCTTCACCCTCATTGAGCTGGTGGTGGTGATCTCAATCCTGGCCATCCTGGCGGCGTTTGCGCTGCCGCGATTTGCCCAGCTTTCAGACCAGGCCCATCAATCCAATATCCGGGCGACCACCGGTGCCCTGGCGGCAGGTGTCGCGTTGACCAAAACCCAGTGGGTTTCCAATGGCTTCACGGCGGCAACCACCGACGTGCAGGGCTTTGGCAATGACAACGTGGACGTAAGCGCCGACGGTTGGCCCACCGCCGTTGCCGCCGACAACACCAGCGCCAACATGAACATCACCCGGTGCCGGGAAGTCTGGCTGGGTGTGTTGCAGTCGAATGCACCGACCGTGGCCGGTGCCAATGCCGACTACGTGGTGACTGTCCAGGCGGACGCCGATGGCGACCCGGGACAGGATTGCGTGTTCACCTACCAGGCCGATGGCCAGGGCAGTTTTATTACCTATGACGCCGATTCCGGCGATGTAACCAACACCATCAATTGATGCAGTGACCCAAAGAGTGACAGGAGTAACACTATGATGACAGCAATGAACAACAGAAAGCAGCAAGGCTTCACTCTCATCGAGTTGGTGATGGTCATTGTGATCTTGGGGATT
>JBPEXK010000081.1:0-3452 GCA_052031745.1 Marinobacter sp.
TCCCGCAGGCGGGCGAAAAATCGAATGGTGATGGTGTTTGCAGTCATAGTCAGGCCAGCAGTTCCTCGAACGAGTAATAGGTTAATACGTCGCCAACCCGAACCCGGGTGTTTTCCGGCACCACCGCCAGGCCGCCGGCCCAGCAGGCAGAGCTGAGCATGCCGGAACTCTGGTTGGGGTAGCTGGCAAGGCGGAGTTCGCCGGCCTCCAGTTCCTTGCGGGCCCGCACGAACTCCCGGCGAATCGAGGTCTCGGTCACCTCAAAGCCCGCGGCCACCCGCTCGCCCAGCGGCTGGGTGTGGCTCTGACCCTGGCACTGCCGGATGAACGGCAGCGCCACCATCAGGAAGGTTACCAGTACCGACCCCGGATTACCGGGCAGGCCGATCAGGGGCGTGCCATTGATGTCGCCGAAGGCCAATGGCTTGCCCGGTTTGATCGCCAGGCGCCAGAGCGACAACTGGCCGATGGCTTCCAGCACCGCGCGTACGTGGTCTTCCTCGCCCACCGACACCCCGCCGGTGGTGATGATCAGGTCGGCGGTTTTGGCGGCCTCGGTCAGGGTCGCCTCGGTGACGGCGCGGTCATCGACCAGGTGCTCGCACTGGATGACCTCGCAGGCGACCCGGTCCAGCAGGCCCTGCAGGGTAAACCGATTGGTGTTGTAGATCTGGCCCTGGGCCAGTGGCAACCCGGGCTCCACCAGTTCGTCCCCGGTGGTCAGCACCGCGACCCGAAGTTTGGCACGGACCGGTACCCGGGCAATGCCCATGGAAGCCAGCAGACCCAGTTCCTGGGGCCGCAATTTGGTGCCCCGGGGCAGGGCCAGGGCACCGGCGCTCAGGTCCTGGCCCCGGCGCCGGATGTTCTGACCCTCGGTGACTTCCGCGTGCACCAGGATGCCGGCGTTCGTCACCTCGACTCGCTCCTGCATGACCACCGAGTCGGCGCCGGCCGGGATTTCCGAACCGGTGAAGATCCGCGCTGCGGTACCTTCCGCCAGGACGCCCGGCGCGGTGCCGGCGGGAATGCGGGCCGACACTGGCAGCGGATGGCCAGGCTGGAGGTCGCGCTGGCGCAGGGCGTAGCCGTCCACCGAGCTGTTGTCGGCCGGTGGCACGTCGGCCGGGACGTGTTGGTCCTCGGCCAGGGTTCGGTCCAGAGCCTGCGTCAGGGCAAGGGTCTCAACGCGGTCAATGGCGGGCGCCCGGTCCAGCAGATGCGCCAGGGCATCCTCAAGGGGCGTCAGGGTCGGGCCGGGCATACGGGGTTCTCCTTGGGCGGTCACTGGGTAGGCTCAGCGCGTGCTTTGGTTGCCAATCGACTCTTGGAGACGATGGAAGGGCGTCTCCGGTTTGCGCAGCACCAGTCCCGAGAAGTTGCAGGGCGCGTGCCGGCTGTCCAGCTGGTTGCGCAGTATGCCGTTCCAGCCGGTCCGGCAGGCGCCGGTGGAACCGGGCAGGCAGAACACCACGGTGTGGTTGGACAAGCCGCCGAAGGCCCGGGACTGGATGGTGGAGCTGGCGATCTCGGCCGCCGACAGGCGGCGGAACTCCTCGCCGAACCCATCGATGGTCTTGTCCAGCAGCGGCGCGACCGCCTCCGGTGTGCTGTCCCGCTCGGAAAAACCGGTGCCGCCGGTAATCAGCACCACATGCACGCTCGGGTCGGCAATCCAGTTGGCAACCAGAGCGCGTACTAGATACACCTCGTCCGGCAGGATGCGGCGCGTGGCCAGATGGTGGCCGGCCTCGAGCAGGCTGTCGGCGAGGTACTGGCCGGAGGTGTCTTGCTCCGGCCCGCGGGTATCCGACACGGTCAGCAGGGCGATGTTGAGGGGCTTGAATTCGCCGTTGAGGTCGATGCCCATGGCATGGTCTCCGTAAACTGGTTTAGTACTCGTCCTTCCAGTATCCGGATCACGGTGGCGGAAGGGAAGGGTTTCGGCGGCGAGAGCAACCGGCGCCGCCACGGTTGCCCAGGGGCGGCACCGATTGGTGTTAATTTGGGCAGTTTACTTGACATTCGCCAGTGAGGTGGCCGATGATCTTTGTTGCCTGGGAAACGGTTGTTTCCTCTCTCTGGCTCCAGACCTTTTTTAATCCGGACTCCATCTACACCCGGTTGCTCCATCTGGCCAGCAACTAGCTCAGCGACGTTAATTTTTAATTAAGCCGTTCGGGGGCGCCCCGGTCATTCCACTACTTGTTTACTTCCATTCCTGATAATCCAACAAACTATGAATCTTACTGAACTCAAGCAGAAATCCATGCCCGAATTGCTCGACATCGCGCAAGAGATGGGCCTCGATAACCTGGCTCGTTCGCGCAAGCAGGATGTCATCTTCACGATCCTGAAGAGGCACGCCAAGGGCGGTGAAGACATCTACGGCGACGGCGTACTGGAAATTCTGCAGGACGGTTTCGGCTTCCTCCGTTCCGCCGATGCCTCCTACCTGGCCGGCCCGGACGACATCTATGTCTCCCCGAGCCAGATTCGTCGATTCAACCTGCGTACCGGTGACACCATCGCCGGTAAGATCCGGCCGCCGAAAGACGGCGAGCGTTACTTTGCCCTGTTGAAGGTTAACGAAATCAACTTCGATAAGCCGGACAACGCCCGCAGCAAAATTCTGTTTGAAAACCTGACGCCGCTGTTCCCGGAAGAGCGCCTGATGCTGGAGGCTGGCAACGGCAGCACCGAGGATCTGTCCTCGCGGGTACTGGATCTGGTGGCACCAATCGGCAAGGGCCAGCGTGGCCTGATCGTATCCCCGCCCAAGGCCGGTAAGACTTTGCTGATGCAGAGCATCGCCCAGTCGATCACCCGCAACAATCCGGAGTGCCATGTGATGGTGCTGCTGATCGACGAGCGTCCGGAGGAAGTGACCGAGATGCAGCGCACCGTGCGCGGCGAAGTCATCGCTTCCACCTTCGACGAGCCGCCGGCCCGTCACGTGCAGGTCGCCGAGATGGTGATCGAGAAGGCCAAGCGCCTGGTTGAGCATAAGAAGGACGTGGTGATCCTGCTGGACTCCATCACCCGTCTGGCCCGCGCCTACAACACCGTGATCCCGTCCTCAGGCAAGGTGCTGACCGGTGGTGTCGACGCGCACGCCCTGGAGAAGCCGAAGCGCTTCTTCGGTGCCGCCCGTAACGTCGAGGAAGGTGGCAGCCTGACCATCCTGGCGACCGCGCTGGTGAACACCGGCTCCAAGATGGACGAGGTCATCTACGAGGAGTTCAAGGGCACCGGTAACATGGAGGTGCACCTGGACCGGAAGATCGCCGAGAAGCGTACCTACCCGGCCATCAACATCCGCAGCTCCGGCACCCGTCGCGAAGACCTGCTGATGAGCGAGGCGGACATCCAGAAAGTGTGGATCCTGCGTAAGCTGCTGCACTCCATGGACGACGACATTGGTTCCATCGAGTTCCTGCTCGACAAGCTCA
>JBPEXK010000082.1:0-9006 GCA_052031745.1 Marinobacter sp.
TCGCAGCCAGCTCCTGTAGCCGGGCCACCATGTCACGGTGTCCGGGATCACCCAGCAATGGCAGGGGGCCACCGCCGTGGGACAGAAACACAACATCGGTTCGGGTCGTCATATCATCTACTCCGTAAGCAACCGAACCGCTCCCCGTTTCCGGGGAGCGGCGCGTTTTGATGACCGATCGGTGTGCGGCCGGTGTTCAGGCCAGCGCTCGGCGGCCCTGGCCGGCGCTGTTGAGCTGCTTGAGCAGGACACCGTCCACAGACAGGCGCCCGCCGCCCTGGATAGTGAGGGCCAGGGTTACCGCAAACAGACTCAGGGCGTATTCATAGCCGTTGTTGGACATGAACAGCCCGTTGCTGAAATGCACCGCGAAGATCGCCACCAGCATGGTCACCGCTGACACCAGAGCCGCCGGGCGGGTGAGCAGACCCAATGCCAGGGCCAGGCCACCAAAGAACTCGGCACTGCCGGCCATCAGGGCCATCAGGTAACCAGGTTCCAGGCCAATGCTGGCCATCCACTGGCCGGTGCCTTCCAGGCCGTACCCGCCAAACCAGCCAAACAGTTTCTGCGCGCCGTGGGCCGCCAGAATCAAACCGACCGGTACCCGAAGTACCAGAGCCGCGAAACCAGCGTTGGAACCGAGCAATGCCTGTACGAATTGAGTGTTCATGGGTGTCACCTCGAAATCTATGTGTTTGATGGGTTCTGAAGCTGTGCCTCAGACGATGGAGACACTTTACTCCCGCCAAAGAGAAAGACTAAGAGGCCTTTTATTGAGTTATTATCAACGCTATGTTGATAAAAAAAGACTGAGCGGAGAATGGCTATGGACCGCATCGAGGCCATGCGCGCCTTCGTCACCGTGGTGAACGAGGGCAGCTTCACCCACGCCGCTGACCGGCTGGGAATGTCGCCACAGTTGGCTAGCAAGTACGTGTCACAGCTAGAACAGCACCTGGACGTGCGCCTGCTGAACCGTACCACCCGCAAGCTGCACCTGACCGAGGCCGGCAGTCGCTACCACCAGCACGCCCAACAGGTGCTGAACGACATCGACGACATGGAAAACCAGCTCGGCGACTTGCAGACCCGCGCCCGGGGCCTGCTGCGGATCAGCGCGCCGGTGTCCTTCGCCACCCGCCAGATGGCGGGCCTGCTGAGCGACTTCCAAGCCGCGCACCCCGACGTCGGCATTGATCTGCAACTGAACGACCGCAAGGTGGACATCGTGGAAGAGGGCTTCGACATCGCCCTGCGAATTGGCCACCTGAAAAGCTCGTCCCTGATTGCCAAGCGCATCGCGCCGGTGCGGCTGGTGTTCTGTGCCTCCCCCGACTACCTGGCCGAGCATGGCACCCCCGAGCACCCGGAAGACCTCAGTCAGCACCGCTACCTGCGCTACAGCTACCTGGACCCGGACGCCAGCTCCGCGGTGCTGCAGGGATTCCAGAGCCGCCGTCACGACAGCCGGCGCGACCTGATCAGCAACAACGGCGATGTCCTGGTCGCCGCCGCCATCGCCGGGGCCGGTATCGCGCTGCAACCCACGTTCATCTCCGGCGCCGCCATCCGCAATGGTCAGCTCAAGGTGGTGCTGCCCGATCACGAACCCGAACCCATGTCGCTCTATGCCGTGTACGCCCATCGGCAGCTACTGGCCAGCAAGGTGCGCTGCTTCGTGGACTTTATCGACGGCTACTTCGGCGACCCGCCCTACTGGGATCGGTTTGAGTGAATGGAGAGCAATCAATGCTATGCTGATTCTTCGCACCGCTCATGACGACTGACAACAATCGCGGTGTCCGTTTTAGCCATTGGGGTCTCTGACTCGGGAGGGGAATCATGTCTGCGTTTACCTTTAACACCACCAAAAGCGTCATCTGCGAACCGGGCGCCATCCAGCGGCTTGGCACCCTGGTGAAAGAACAAATCGGTAACCGCGTGTTGATTGTCACCGACCCTGGCCTGATCAAGGCCGGCCTGTTGAGCAAGGCCACCGACGCGCTCGATCAAGCGGGCGTGCATTACCGGGTGTTTGACGGTGTCGTTGCCGACCCACCGGTGGCCGTGGTCGAGGCCGCCCTGGCCGATGCCCGTGCCGCCGACATCGATGGCGTGATTGGTTTCGGTGGCGGCTCGTCCATGGACATTGCCAAGGTGATTGCCCTGCTGATTGGCGGCGGTGAAAACCTGGACGACATCTACGGTGTGGGCATGGCCAAGGGCCAACGGATCCCGCTGATTCAGATCCCGACCACCGCCGGCACCGGCTCGGAAGTCACACCGATTTCCATCATCACCGTGGGCGAGGCCGAGAAAAAAGGGGTGGTAGCGCCGCAACTGCTGCCAGACGTGGCCCTGCTCGATGCCGAGTTGACCCTGGGCCTGCCGGCACCGGTGACTGCGGCCACCGGCATCGATTCCATGGTGCACGCCATCGAGAGCTACACTTCGGCGTCTGCCAACAACAACCCGGTGTCCCGCACCCTGGCCCGGGAAGCCCTGCGACTGCTCGGCGCCAACATCGAGACCGCGGTGAAGGACGGCCAGAACGTGCAGGCCCGCTCCAACATGCTGCTCGGCGCCATGCTGGCCGGTCAGGCGTTTGCCAATTCGCCGGTGGCGGCGGTGCATGCCCTGGCCTACCCGATCGGCGGCATTTTCCACGTCCCCCACGGGCTGTCGAACGCCCTGGTGCTGCCCCACGTGATGCGTTTTAACGCCAGCGCCTGCGCCGAGGCCTACGCCACCCTGGCCCCGGATGCGTTCCCGGACCTGGCCTCGGTGCCGGAAAGCCAGCGAGTAGGCCAGTTCATCGATCGTCTGCAGGCGCTGAGTGCCGATATTGGCCTCGAGCAAACCCTGCGGGAAGTGGGCATCGGTGAGGCCGACCTGCCGGTGATGGCCGCCGATGCCATGAAACAGACCCGTTTGCTGGTGAACAACCCCCGGGAAGTGTCCGAGGCCGATGCCCTGGCCATCTATCGGGCGGCCTATTAAGCCCGACGCCGCCATTGTTAGTGCTCACGCCAGGAGAAACGCCTTGGAACGTCAGACTTTCCCCGTCTTCTACCCCATCCATACCCGATGGATGGACAACGACGTTTATGGTCACGTCAACAACGTCACCTACTATTCCTATTTTGACTCCACCATCAATCGCTACCTGATTGAGGAAGGCCGGCTGGACATTCACAACGGCCAGGTGGTCGGCTTCGTGGTCAGCTCCAACTGCCAGTTCCGCCAGCCGGTGGCTTACCCGGAGGCCCTGGAGGCGGGCCTGAAGGTGGTCAAGATTGGCAACAGTTCCGTCACCTACGAGGTTGGCATCTTCCGCCAGGGCGAGCCCCAGGCATCGGCCGTGGGCCAGGTGGTGCACGTGTTCGTGGACCGCACCAGCAACGCCGCGACGCCGATTCCAGCCACCCTGCGGACGGCCCTGGAACAGATCAGCGCCCTGTAGAGGAGAGCCTCTGGTTGGTATTCCGCCCACAGGGCGAGGTGGTCATCACCTCGTGCCAGCGTTTCTGCAAAAGCTCGCCAACCAGGTCGCGAATCCAGATGATGCCAGGGTCGCGGTCGTGACGGGCGTGCCAGATCATATACAGGCTGGTGGGATCCACCTCGAACGGCAGCTCGCCCAACCAGAGCCCATTCACGAAGCCGCAATCCTGGCTGATCAGTTCCGGCACCGCGGCAATCAGGTCAGTGTCCCGCAGAATTTGCGGCACCGCGGAGAAGTGGTTGACGGTGGTGGCAATGCGCCGATGCAGGCCTTTCTGATCCAGGTAGCCGTCCACGATCCCGTGGGCGTCCCCGGACATGGACACCAGCAGGTGCCGGGCGTTAAGGAAGTCGTCCATGGTAATGGGTTTACCCGCCAGGGGGTGATCGGCCCGCATCGCCAGGCGATAGCCGCCGTCAAACAACCAGGTACTGCGCAGACTGTGGTCGTGCTGATTCAGCATCCCCACCGCCAGATCCACGTGGGCCTCCCGCAGCAAATCGTAGGAGCCATCCGGAGTGTAGGGCACGGCATGCAGGTCGACACCAGGCGCCTCCCGCTCCAACAGCTGGGCCAGGTCCTTCCAGATCAGTTCGACAATGGCGTCGGTGGCGGCCACCCGAAACCGACGCTTTGAGGTGTTCGGGTCAAACTGGGTAGCGCTGACCGCATTGGACAGGTCATACATCGGTCCATTGACCTGATCCCATAGACTCAGTGCATAGGACGTCGGCTCGATGTTGCGACCCTTGCGCACGAACAGCGGATCGTTCCAGATCTGGCGCATGCGCGAGATGGCGTTGGACACCGCCGGTTGGGTCATGGCCAGGCGTTCGGACGCCCGGGTGACCGAACGCTCGGTCATGATCGCATCAAAAATGTAGAGCAGCTGTAGCTCTTGGTTCTTCATCGATTGGCCCTTGGCAAGTCAACGGGTCAGATGGTTAACCCAGGGGTAAAACACAAAAAGGCGCCGGTGAACCGGCGCCTTTGGCGTTTGTCTTATCGGTAATTTGGCCGCGCTGCCCGGGCCATTCGAACCGATCAGATGTTGCCTTTTACGAAGGTGCGCAACTGGCTCAGGCTACCGGCTCCGGTCTGCTGGGCCACCACGCCACCGTTGGCAAACAGCGACAGGGTCGGAATTCCGCGGATGCCCATGCGGGCGGTCACGTCCGGGCTGTCGTCGACATTCACCTTGGCGACCACGAGGGAGTCGGCAAACTCGTCGGCCAGCTCTTCCAACAGCGGCGCCACGGTTTTGCACGGGCCGCACCAGGGTGCCCAGAAATCCACCAGCACCGGCCGGTCGCTGTTCAGCACCTTGGCTTCAAAATCCTGATCGGTTACGTGAATCACATCGGTCATTGTCATCTCCTCTAAACCGGTTTGTTCTCATCCCGCACTATGCCGCCTGTGTTGTCTGGGGACTAATTGCGCAACGGTATGACTTACATTCACCGGGCTGATGGGTTGTGCGGGGCGAAATCCGGCCAAAACATCACCAGAAATGATGTACACAATATCGCCAGGGAATTATTCAACGGCGCATTCAGGCCCAATAATTCGACTCAACGGCTCCGGCCCTACCTACCTGCGCCGGATCTCGCATCTAACGAAAAGCACAGTTGAGGAGAAGACCAATGCGTACCTTTGCATCCATCGTCCTGGCATCCCTGTTCGCCATCGCTGCCCTGCCCGCCCATGCCACCCTGGCGGATCGTAAGTCTGACGAGGTTAAGGAAGAACCCGCTGAGCCGGCGCCCTACAGCGGTCAGGTGGTGATTCGCGGCGAAGTCCGCGACAACGATCTGGGCTGAAACAGCGGTAAGCAATGGGCACCGGAACCGGTGCCCGGCACCCCGGTGGCAGCCGCCTTTACAGCGTCTGCCACCGGGCACTGAAGAAATCGAGAAACACCTGAATCCGCGCCGACAGGGTGGTATTGCGGTAGTACACCGCATTCACCAGCTCCCGGGGATTGGGCCGAACCAGCTGCTCCCCCAGCACCTCCACCAGGCGACCCGCCCGCACATCGTCCGCAATCATGAAGCGCGACAGATAAGCCAGCCCATTGCCACGCAAACACAGCTGCCGCACCGCTTCGCCGCTGCTGGCCCGCAGCGCAGGCCTAACCTGCAGGCCATCGCCCAGATGCCAGAGATTCAACGTTTCCGGTGCGGTGAACCCGATCAGGGTGTGCCTGGCCAGGTCCTCGGGGGTATTACAAGCGCCGTGCTCCCGGAAGTACTCAGGCGAGCCGACGATCGACAGGGGCGAACGCCCCAAGGGTCGCGCGTGCAGGCTGGAGTCTTCCAGCGGGCCGATGCGAATGGCCACATCGATGCGTTTTTCCAGCAAATCCACCATCTGATCGCTGGCGGTCAGTTCCAGCTCGATGTCGGGATAAGCCGCCCGAAACGCTTTCACGTGGGGCACGATCTGGTGCAGCACGAACGGATTGGCGGCATCCACCCGTAACCGACCGGCAGGCTTCTGGCGCCGGACGGCCAGGGCTTCCTCGGCCTCCTCCAGAGTAGCTAACCCGGCCCGCACCTGCTCGACAAACGCGCGGCCCTCTTCGGTCAGGCTCACCTGACGGGTGGTGCGATTGAGCAGGGTGGCGTCCAACGACTTCTCAAGCCGGGACACCGCCCGGGACACTTTGGTAACCGAGGTGTCCAGGTGCTCCGCCGCGGCGCTGAACCCCCCGCTGTCGACCACCGCCAGCAGAAAACTCAAATCCTCGGACCGACTCTTCATTTCTTTTTCCGCAAAGGTATTTCAGATTTGCCCCATTTTCCGGCAAAAGTATGGGGAACTGGTCTGGTTCGGTCAATCTGGTCCGGCGGTTAGCTCACTGACCGCCAGGCCGCCTGGGCCAGTTGCTGCCGGTAGGCCGCCGGCGAGGTGGCCACCCGCCCGGCGAGCCAGGACCGGCAGTAGTTTTCGGATGCACCAATTACCAACGACGGCAACAGCTCGAACGGCACCGCCAGGCTGGCGTTGGCCGACTGGCGATCTTCCAGCCAGCCCCGCAAATACTTGCGATTACCGGCATTCCGGCGTTCCAGCTCGTCCCGATGAGGGCCTTTGGCGACAGCCGACCGCGCCTGATACAGGAAGCGGGCCCAGTCCGGATTCGCCACCACCCAATCGATGTAGCTGGTAACCAGGGCCTCAATCACCTCCTGGAGGGTTTCCGCCCGCTCCAGATAAGGTTTCAGAAACGCCTGCTGATCGTCCTGGGCGACGAAGAACAGGGCCGCCAGCACCCCCTCCTTGTTACCAAAGTGATGATAGATGGCACCAACGCTGGTCTGGCAGCGGGTCTTGATGGCATCGATGGTGGTCGCCTCGATGCCGTACTCGGTAAAACAGACCAGCGCCTGCTCCAGTATGTCTCGCTTCAGTCCCGCCCGCCGGCCGGGAAAACAGCGCTCAAGCACACTGCTCTGGCTCATCACTTGCTCCGCCCTGGTAATTGACTGGGTGCATTCTACCCGCTGAGCGCGGGTTTTCTGAATGGACGCCTCTCAGTTGACACCTTCAGAATTAGAGAATAATGTTCTTTAACAAAATAATATTCTGTTTTCGATTCTATTGGAGATGATGTCATGAGCCAATCCCTTGCCGCCTTCAACGCCTTTGGCGCCGAGCAGTTTTCCGCCATGGTGTGCCAGCAGGCGCCCTACTTCAGCACCATTGCGCCCGAACTGGTGGACCTGAAACCCAATTACGCCGAAGCCCGGGTACCGTTTCGCAAGGAGATCACCAACCACATTGGCACTGTCCACGCCATTGCCATGTGCAACGCGGCCGAGCTGGTGGCCGGTTTGATGACCGACGCCTCCATCCCCGACGGCAGCCGCTGGATTCCCCAGGGTATGAGCGTGCAGTACCGCGCCAAGGCCAAGACCAACCTGCGGGCGGTAGCCGATGGCAGCGAGGTGGACTGGAGCACACCTGGTGAGAAGGTGGTGCCGGTAACGGTGGTCGATGACAACGAGCAAACGGTGTTTACGGCTCAAATCACCATGAACGTGAAGGCCGACTGACGGCTACAGGCAGGCAGACTCGGGCCAGGGCCTGGCCCATAAAAAAGGGCGTGGCAGTCAGCCTGCCACGCCCTGGTTGTTGGATGACTGGCTTAGATCAGGCCAGGTCAAACCGGTCGGCGTTCATCACCTTGTTCCAGGCGGCGACGAAGTCCTTAACGAACTTCTCTTTAGCATCGTCCTGGGCATAGATCTCAGCGATGGCACGCAGCTGCGAGTTGGAGCCGAAAATCAGATCCACTCGGGTGCCGGTCCACTTGAGATCACCGCTCTTGCGATCACGCCCTTCGAACACGTCCGCTTCGTCCGATTTCGGCTGCCACTCGGTGTTCAGATCGGTCAAGTTCACGAAGAAATCATTCGTGAGCTGGCCCGGGTTCTGGGTGAACACCCCGTGCTTACCCTGCTTGTAGTTGGCATCCAGCACACGCATGCCCCCCACCAGCACAGTCATCTCCGGCGCACTCAGGCCCAGCAACTGGGCACGGTCGACCAGCATTTCCTCGTCCGACACGGTGAACCGGGCCCGACGGTAGTTGCGGAAGCCATCCGCCTCCGGTTTCAGCGGCTCGAAGGATTCGGCGTCGGTCTGCTCGTCGGTCGCGTCGGTACGGCCCGGGGCGAACTCCACCATCACCTTGTGGCCGGCATCGGCAGCCGCCTTTTCGACCGCCGCGGCACCGCCCAGCACGATCAGGTCGGCCAGGGACACCTGCTTGTTACCGGTCTGGGCATCATTGAAGTCTTTCTGGATGCCTTCCAACGTCTGCAGCACCTTGGCCAGTTGCTGCGGCTCGTTGGACTCCCAGTCTTTCTGGGGCGCCAGTCGGATGCGGGCACCGTTGGCACCGCCGCGCATGTCAGAGCCACGGAAGGTGGACGCGGAACACCAGGCAGTCGACACCAGTTCAGCCACCGACAGGCCGGAATCCAACACCTTGGCTTTCAGATCGGCAATGTCCTGGGAATTGATCAGCTCGTGACTGACCTTCGGCACCGGGTCCTGCCAAATCAGATCTTCCGCCGGCACTTCCGGGCCGAGGTAACGCACTTTTGGCCCCATGTCCCGGTGGGTCAGCTTGAACCAGGCGCGGGCAAAAGCATCGGCGAACTCTTCCGGATTCTTGTGGAAATGTTCGGAGATCTTGCGGTACTCCGGATCCATCTTCATGGCGATGTCGGCGGTGGACATCATGATCGGCACTTTCTTGGACGGATCTTCCGGGTCCGGCGCCATGTCGCTTTCCATCAGGCCCACCGGCTTCCACTGATTGGCCCCGGCCGGGCTCTTGGTCAGTTCCCAGTCGTACTTGAACAGCACATCGAAGTAGCCCATGTCCCATTTGGTGGGGTTGGCGGTCCAGGCACCTTCAAGGCCACTGGTGATGGCGTCACGGCCCTTGCCGCTGCCGTGGCTGCTCTTCCAGCCCAGGCCCATTT
>JBPEXK010000007.1:0-1067 GCA_052031745.1 Marinobacter sp.
CACGGTTACCTGCTGGACCAGTTCCTGTGGGAAGGCACCAACCAGCGCGACGACGAGTACGGCGGCAGCCTGGAAAACCGGCTGCGCTTCGTGGTCGAGATTGTCGAGGCGGTACGCCACCGGGTTGGCCCGGAATTCCCGATCATGCTGCGTTTCTCCCAGTGGAAGCAGCAGGACTACGAGGCCCGTCTGGTCAACAGCCCGGAAGAACTGGACGCGTTCCTGCAGCCGCTGGTGGAAGCCGGTGTCGATATCTTCCACGCCTCCACCCGCCGGTTCTGGGAACCGGAGTTTGAGGGCTCGAACCTGAACCTTGCCGGCTGGACCCAGAAGCTGACCGGCAAGCCGACCATGTCCGTGGGCAGCGTCGGCCTGACCGAGGACTTCATCAGCGGCACCTTCGCCAGCAAGAAGGACGCGGTCGAGCAGTCCGGTATCGACGAACTGGTGGAACGCATGAACGCTGGGGAGTTTGAGCTGATCGCCGTTGGCCGGGCGTTGCTGCAGGACCCGGAGTGGCTGGTCAAGGTGAAGGAAGGCCGGATCGGCGAGGTCGAGCCGTTCGCCAAGAAGTCCCTGACCAAGCTCTACTGAGCCGCTGCCGCAGTCAGTGACGCGGTGACTTTGAAAGCCCCGGAATTCCGGGGCTTTTTTATGCCTGTGGATAACTTGAACCTGTCGTATCCGTAATCGCGTTTGGCGACAGATCTTCTATGATGGGGGCGTCTCAATCATCGGAACCGGTCCGCGTGCGGGCGGTTCCTCGCAAAGGAAGGGAGTTGAAGGATGTTCAATGCAGCTGTACTGAAGATCACTGCCCTGGTGGCGATTCTGATCCTGGCCGGTTGTGCCACCGTCGGTCGGGATTTTGCCACCCACAACGTGGATGAAATCACCGTCGGCGAGACCACCCGCGCCGATATTCAGGCCTTGTTCGGTGAGCCCTGGCGCACCGGCGTGGAAGACGGCAAGCGTACCTGGACCTACGGCAAATACCGCTGGTCCGCGTTCGGCGACGCCGAGACCACCGATCTGGTGGTGCGCTTCAACGAGGACGGCACCGTGTC
>JBPEXK010000083.1:0-1832 GCA_052031745.1 Marinobacter sp.
GACACCACCTACGAAACGGTGGAACGCATGGCGGCCGAGGTGTTCATCCCGCTGACCGTGGGTGGTGGCGTGCGTACCGTGGATGACATCCGCAAGCTGCTGAACGCCGGCGCCGACAAGGTGTCGATCAACACCGCCGCGGTGTTCAATCCCGAGTTCGTGCGCGAAGCCGCGGAACGGTTTGGCAGCCAGTGCATCGTGGTGGCCATCGATGCCAAGCGGGTCAGTGCCGAAGGCGAGACACCCCGCTGGGAGATCTTCACCCACGGTGGTCGTAAGCCAACCGGACTGGATGCGGTTGAGTGGGCCCGTAAGATGGTTGAGCTGGGCGCTGGCGAGCTGCTGCTGACCAGCATGGACCGGGATGGCACCAAAATCGGTTTTGACCTGGGGCTGACCCGCGCCATCAGTGATGCGGTGACGGTGCCGGTGATAGCCTCCGGCGGTGTCGGCGAGCTGCAGCACCTGGCCGATGGTGTGACGCAGGGTGGCGCCGACGCGGTACTGGCGGCGTCTATTTTCCACTTTGGCCAGCACACCATTCCTGAAGCCAAGGCGTTCATGAAAGCCCAGGGCATCGAAGTCCGGGATTAACGGGCTTGCTCAGGACTGTTTACCGAGCTTACCTAGCTCAAGGCTGTCTCGCATAAGCAGGTCGGATGGCCTGCTTTTCTCCTTCCACGAACATCTCACGATTGCTGTTGCGGATGGCCCAGAGGCCACTGACAGTAGCAATCGCCACGCCCTGGGCGTCCAGCTCGGGCAAATGCTTCTCCAGATAGTCCACGGTGACCTTGTGCGGGTGGCCGATGCCAATGGCGCTGCCGTTGCGGCGAGCGCGCTCGATCAGCAGCTTGAACTGGCGATCGACGAATTCCTCGGTCTGCTCGTGGTCAAGAAACACGTCCCGGGTCAGACTGGGAATCTCGTAGGCCTGGGCCACTTCGCCGGCGACGGACGAGGCGATCGTCCGGCTGTCGACAAAGTAGAGCGGGTACTGACGCAGCTCCTTCATTACCCAGTCCATCGGCTCGATGCGCTGGGTCAGCAGGCTGCCCATGTGGTTGTTTACACCCTCGACGTGGGGAATGGACTGCAGTGCCCGGCGCAGGGTTTGAGTGATGGCCTGCTCGTCCATGTCTGAGGTCAGGCCGCCAGGGCCGAGGGCAAAGTCCCGGGTATTGGCCATAGGCGCGTGCAGCATGATTTCTTTCTGCTGCCGATGGGCCAGTTTGGCCAGGCTGACGGTGTGGCGTCGGTAGGGCAGGAACGCCAGGGTCAGAGGCTGCTCAATCCGGGCCAGGCGCTCGCCTTCTTCCAGATTGTGCCCCATGTCGTCGATGATGATGGCAATGGTTGGCGGCATGGCACCACTGGGGCTCGGCTCGCCATCGGATGGTTGAGCCGAAGCCAGGGGTGCCGCCATCAGGGCTGCTAACAGCAGGGAACATCGAAGCAGACTCACTGAGCGGTGTCCTGTCCCTCAGTGCTGGCGCTGCCGTTGCCTTTGCGATTCAGGATGTGCAGGCCCTTGAGCAGGTTGAGGGCAGAGCGCAGCTGGAAATCCCGGTCTGCCAGGGACGAGGTCGAGGTCTCGTCGGTGTTGTCGTCGGTCTTCTGCTGGTCTTCGCCCTGGCCTTCCAGGTGGCCGCTCAAGTCGGCCTCGGTGAAGAACGGCTGGCTGTCGAGTTCGGTCAGCTCGGCCGGGCGAACTTCGATGTCCGGGCGGATGCCGGTGGCCTGGATCGAGCGGCCGTCCGGGGTGTAATAGCGGGCGGTGGTCATCTTGATGGCGTGGGTCTCATCCAGCGGAATGACCGTCTGCACGCTGC
>JBPEXK010000084.1:0-13711 GCA_052031745.1 Marinobacter sp.
TGGGCCTCGGTGCAAGTGTAAGTTACTGGGATTCCGAGTTAACCGGTGAAGCCGCGGACAAGAGCGGTGGCGAGGTCGATGTTGAAAACGACCTGGACCTGGAAAACGACTCCAACGCCAATGCTTCCCTGTACCTCGAGCACCCTGTTCCGGTTCTGCCTAACGTTCGCCTCAATTACACATTGGTCCAGCAGAGTGGCCGCGGTGAGCTGGGTGCGGATTTCGGTGGGATCGACGTTGCCTCAGGCGTAGACGTGCAATCCGAGCTCGACCTGGAGCAGGTCGATTTCACACTCTACTACGAAGTACTAGACAACTGGGTCAACCTGGACCTGGGCCTGACTGCCCGGGATCTGTCCGGTGAGTTGGTGGTTCGTCAGGTGGGCACGACTCAGGTCAGCAAGACCGAAGTCGACGCGGTTCTGCCCATGGGCTATCTGGCGGCTCGCTTCGACCTGCCGTTGACCGGTGTGTCGGTCGGTGCCGAGGGTAATTTCGTCAGCTACAGCGGCGATTCGCTGCATGACTTCAACGCCTATGGCCAGTTCGAAATCGCGGTGCTACAGCTTCGTGCCGGCTATCGCCAGATGGCGATCGATTATGAGGACGACGACGACCGTCTGGACGTTGAAATTGATGGGCCGTTCGTTAGCGCAGGGGTTGTGTTTTAACAGCGGTCGTCTTTAAAAGGAGCTTAACGTGAAGATTCTCGTAACGGGAACCGCGGGATTCATAGGATCGCATCTGGCTCATCGGCTGCTCGATCGGGGCGACGAGGTGATCGGCGTTGACAACGTCAACGACTATTACGACGTCAGCCTGAAAGAGGCCAGGCTGTCGAGGCTGACCGGTAAGGCTGGCTTTACCGAGGTGCGACAGGACGTGGCTGACCGAAGCGCCATGGAAGCGCTGTTCGCCGAACACAAGCCGGATCGGGTGGTGCATCTGGCCGCTCAGGCGGGTGTCCGGTACTCCCTCGAGAATCCTCACGCTTATGTAGATGCCAACCTGGTTGGTTTCATGAACATCCTGGAAGGGTGTCGGCACAACCAGGTTGAGCACCTGGTCTACGCCTCCAGCAGCTCGGTCTACGGCGCCAACGAAACCATGCCGTTTTCTGTGCACGACAACGTAGACCATCCTCTGAGTCTGTACGCGGCCTCAAAGAAGGCCAACGAATTGATGGCCCACACCTACAGCCATCTCTACAACCTGCCCACCACGGGGCTGCGGTTCTTCACTGTATACGGCCCCTGGGGCCGGCCAGACATGGCGCTGTTTATCTTTACCAAGAAGATCCTGGCGGGCGAGCCTATTGATGTGTTCAACCACGGCCATCACCGCCGCGACTTCACCTACATTGATGACATCGTCGAGGGCGTGGTCCGCACCCTGGACCAGGTGGCGACGCCGAACCTCGAATGGTCCGGTGCTAACCCGGACCCGGGAACCGGGAAAGGTCCCTACCGAATCTACAACATTGGCAGCAACAATCCGGTGGAGCTGTCCCGCTTCATCGAGATTATCGAAGAGCGAGTAGGGAAGAAGGCGGAAAAGAACCTGCTGCCCATGCAGCCAGGCGATGTGCCTGCAACCTACGCCAATGTGGACGATCTGATTTCTGACGTCGGCTACAAGCCCGAGACCACCGTGGAGGAGGGCATCTCCAACTTCGTCGACTGGTACCGCGAGTTCTACGGCGTGTGACCAGCGCCGGCGGCCTTTCTTCGGGGAGAGGTCGCTTGACCCCTGGTGAGGAAATTTGGGCATAAAAAAAGCCAGCTCTTACGGGGTTCGTAAGTCGCTGACTTTCTTTGCAGAATTGGTAGGACCACCCAGATTCGAACTGGGGACCTCTACCATGTCAAGGTAGCGCTCTAACCAACTGAGCTATGGTCCTATGTCCTGCAACGGGGACGAAATATACTGATTCCCCTCTTTTCGGTCAACCACTTTTATACAGATTTCTGGTTCCGCAGCCGAGTCTTAAGCGCTTTGCTGACGACAGTCCATCGATTGACCAATAATGCAGCAAAAATGAGTGCGCAACCGCCCAGTTGCAGTCCGCTCATGGTTTCCCCGAACCACAGCGCTGCGAACAGGCTGACCCAGACCGGCTCAAGAATCAGGATCACCACACCGTGGCTGTGGGTGGACAGGCTCTGGGCGAAGGTTTGAACCAGAAACCGTCCTGCAGTACCAATGACAGCACTGGCAAGCACCCAACCGATAAGCGTGCCTGACGGAGTCAGCAGTGCGCGCTGCCAGGGTTCGAGTAACCATGAGGCCGTCAGCGTGACCAGTCCCACGGTCGTCAGCACCAGGCTGGTGAGCGGAAGAGCCGGTACCCGGTGCTTTTCAACGGTTTCGCCACGTCGGTTGATGATCGTGCGCTGGTTGGCCGCACGGGTGTTCATGGTGAAATAAAGCGCGAGGATAAACGCGGCACAGACGAAATAGAGTTGCGCGGGCTCAGGGCGAAAACCGTTCTTCAGCGACAGAAGGGCCAGCCCCGCCACCGCAATGGGAATGGCAATCCAGGTGCTTTTGGGCTGCGGCTCTTTGAACAACAGCCGTGCCAGAATGGGGACAATAACCACCCCCAGGCTGGTCAGAAACGCGCCTTCTCCCATGCTTTCGCCATTGAACAGTCCCATGATCCAGAAGGTCATGGCGACGCCGAACACCAGGCCCACCCCCAGGCTTCGGCGTACCTGGTCGGCGCTCAGCCGGGACAGTGCTCGCCAGGCCACCAGTGCCAGCAGGAGTCCCGCCAAGAGAAACCGTTCGGCCATGAACAGCAAGGGAGGCATCAGCAAGATGGCTTCTTTGGAGAAGATCCAACTGACGGCGGCCATCAGGGTGACAACAAAAAGTAGGGCGTCGGACTTGTGCGCGTTGGACATTGGTAACCAGCGACCGTTGGTTTTGGAGCAGGGTGAAGCGAGCGCACCAATGTATAGTTTGCGAATTAAAAAGGAAAGCGAGCGGCAGTTGCCGACGAGAGAGGCGGATCCGTCCCTGGATCCAGTTATGATCCAAAATCAGTTACTTATAAAATCTAGTTGTTGAGGGTTGAGTAGACCAAAGTCGACATGTCGGTGTCTTTCGAACCCGGCACCTCAATGTAACGATCACCGGCGCCCCACCACTGCCACCAGGCCCGTTTGTTGTAGCTGCGGCTGGCGAAGTCCACACGCAGCCCGTTCAGGGTGGTGTTGTTGACCACCGGCACCGAGGTGTTACCGGTTTCCGAACCCAGCACGCCGCTGTGGGAAGCGCCTTCGTTCATCAGTACCGGAAAATGGTTGTACCAGAGGCCATCGGGGCCGTTCTCGCTGGTGACTTTGCCCGCCATGGTC
This sequence comes from Marinobacter sp., assembly GCA_052031745.1. GTDB lineage: Bacteria > Pseudomonadota > Gammaproteobacteria > Pseudomonadales > Oleiphilaceae > Marinobacter. The sequence continues at coordinate 3,363 of JBPEXK010000084.1, forward strand.
AGCCCGTTCGAACAGGAGTCGATTCCAGCAGCGGACGTGGCACCGCAAGCCGAGTGGGTGGGTACCACACCATCGTCCTTGCCAGCAATGAACGGTTTGGTGATGCCGCCGTAGGATGAGCCGCCGGCGACGAAGCGCAGCCGCGGGATGGCGTTAGGGCTGGTGGCCAGATTGCGCGCTGAGTTGGTCTGCAGATCATTGACCACGCCCAGCTTGTCCGGCTGCGGCTGAATACCGGTGAAGGCCTGAACCGCGGCTTTCAGCGGCCAGTTGTACCAGCTGTCGTTGTAGGCAATGCTCAGTGCCAGATTAGCGAGTTCGGTCCCGCCGCCGGCGCCGGAGTAGTCGATGGTGGCCAAAATTTTCAGTGGCGCGAGGCCTTCGGCCTGTAACCAGCGGGCCTGGTTATCCAGGAGGTAGCGGGTCACCAGGTCGCCCGTGGAGTGAGACACGATGATGCAGTAGTTCGAGCACAGGCCCTGCCGGCTGATGTCGCGAATTTGCTGGTACGCCTGCTGGGCGATGCCGCCTTCGACCCGGCCATCGCTGCCCCAATCAATCCGGGCATCGGAACGGCTAAGCCAGAAGGTGCGCCAGTATTCCTCGCCGGCATCCCGCACGGCTTGGAGATTGGCCGGCGGGTTGGCCAGGTCTTCCTGCTGGAAGCCGTGGACCAGAATCACGTTGTGCCCGGCAAGTTGTGCCTGGGCGGATCCGGCGAAGAGGCTGCCAGTGATGGCAACCGAAAGTACAGCTTTGCAGGCACTTCCAAGGTTCATTGTTGTCATGTTTGCTCCGTCTTCGTTGAATTATTGTTGTCGCGAGAGACGTTCATCCGCTTACCCAAAATGTTTCGGGCAGACTGCACGGTACTGCGCGGCGTCGGCCGCGTTCGGGCGCTAGGGCCCTGTTATCAGAACTTCTCGGCCAGCTGTTTGAGCAGTGCTGACCGCCGTTCCGATTCCGGGTCCACCGCCGGCGTATCATGGAGATTGCTCAGATCCGGTGGTGAAAAGCTGAAGCCCTCTTCGGGGCCGAAGGCGTAATGGGTGCGGTCGCCCGGCCGCGCCGGTAATTGCCTGATCTGCAAATGGCGAAGGGTGAGCGGGCCCTGCGTCTCGAGGTTCGCCAACACCGTGCCGTGGGCCTTCAAGGGGATGGTGTCCGCACCCGCATCGAGCCGTTTTTCCGCCTGAAGCAGGGCGATGGGCCGTTGACCGTCGTACAGCTGCCCGGACAAGCCGTAGAACCCGGGCTGATCGGGGTCGAAACGCACAGGCATCACGAGGCTGTTATTAGCCGTATACGTGCCATCGACGCCTTCGAAAGTGCCAAGAAAGGGCTCGATGGTGAGTGTCGAGACATGACGTACCGGCCGGCCGTCAACCTGCGCCTCTACGATCAATCGGTACTCGCCCGGCGTTTCGTCTGACTCGATGACCCCTTCGTAGTTGCCCGAGCCGGTGGCATCGGCACCCTCGGGTGGCAGGAGCCTGGTGGTCGCCACTGCATCACGGGTCTGGGAGCGCTCCAGCGTCGCCTGGAGAGTATTGGCGATGACCTGAGGGCCGGAGATAGCGGCCGCGATCAGAATGGGTTGGCCCCGGGTATAACGGTACTTTTCCAACGTGACGGTAAAGTCCCCGTTGTTGCCCAGCGGCAAGCTTACGGGTTCGTAGTGATTACCCCGGTAGCTTTTGGCTTGGGCGGGTGAGAGTGGGGTCGACCAGGACGGGTATCGGACGTTTTGGCTGTATTGTTGTGCAACGCTGGCGAGCATGAAACCGAGGGCATTGTCACTGGGGGCGGGCGGAAGCGCGGTCTGGCTAGCCACCGAAGACGCCGGATTATGCGCCGTGGGTTGCGCGCGGTCAGACGGCGGCTGTGGTACCGGGTCGCGGTGCCAGCCAAAGTGGGTGGAATTGTCAGCAGCCAGCCAGTAGGCAGTGCCGGCGGCGCCCGCAACCGCAGACGCCAGCAGCAGTAGGACCTTGCCAGGCATTCATCAGACCCTTGTTGTTGTCGTTGTTTTGATCAACAAACATACAGCGGCTGAAGCCTTGCCGACAAAGCAACCGGGGCCATTTGTAACGGAATGTTTCCGGACTGTGACGGCGATCACAAAGAGCGATTCTTGATCCAGTCAGAACCAGCCCGACTTCTGATTGGCCTCAAAGCCGAACCGCAGGCGCACTTCATCGCCAACCAGGGCCGGGTCCAGGCCATAAGTCATGCCCCAATCGCTTCGGCGCAGTTGGGTTTCGGCGCTGATCCCGAGGGTGAAATCCTCGTGCCCGATGGGATAGTCGGCGGACTTGTTGAGCCTGACATCGAGGGTCACCGGGTTGGTCTGGCCAAGCATGCTGAGGTCGCCTGTGACCTTGCCGGTGTTGTCGCCGGTAGCCTCAAACCCAGTGAGGGTAAAGGTGATGTCGGGGTACTTGCTGCTGTGCAGAAAGTCCGAGCCACGCAGATGATCGTCGCGTTTCTTGTGATTGGTGAAGATGCTCTTGCTCTTGAACACCAGGGTGCCTGAATCCAGTTCACCGGTGGCGTCGTCATAGACAAACTCGCCTTCAACTTCGCGAAACATGCCGATTACAGGGGCATAGCCGATGTGCATGATCTCGAAGGACATGGAGAAGTGGTCGGAGTCGACTTCGAACGTGGTGGGTTCGGCGAGAGCTGACGCCGGAACCGTCAGGGCGCACAGCGTCAGCGCGGGCAACCAGCCTCTGCTTATGGGTGTGTCAAAACTCATGGGCGAACCTCCTCTGATGCAGCCATCGAATGTCCACGGCGAATGACCATGCCAACAGCGCGAGTGCCAGGGCCAGGCTGGCGCTGGCGAACATTGGTGGTATCGGTGGCAGCAGTGCCACCATCAATGACACGAGCTGCCATACGCACACCGTCTTGCGCCGGAAACTCTCGGGCAGTGGCGCATTCAGCCATGGGAAAACCGCCGCTCCAGCGATAAAAGCATAGCGCATCAGGCCGAGTGCAAGTACCCAAGCTCCGCCTTTGCCCAGGGCCAGCACGGCGATGCTTAGCCCGAGTATAAGAACCGCGTCCAGCTCCATGTCGAAGCGCGCGCCAAACTCGCTCTGGCAGTTGTGGGCGCGGGCCAGGGCACCATCAACGCCATCCATTAGCAGCGCGATCAAGGCAACCACGGCGTAGCTCCACAGCTGAGCCTCCAGGTTATCGGGGGGGAGTTGGCCGAGGAACGGGGCAGCGGACACCAATACAATGACCAGGCAGGCACGCATCAACGTGGCTCGGTTGGCCGGTCCGAAATCCTGATTGGCTGGCCAGAAACGTAACACGCACACGGCCACAGCCGCGTACAGGCTCACCGCGAGTAGCGACACCAACAGGGGAAGCTGCCAATACCAAATGGCTGTCAGGCAGGCGATGGCGATAAAAACCAAGCCCCAAGTCAGATCCTGCCGCACGTTGATGGTGGGAGCCGCCGTTTTATTCCGCGAATCCATCGCTATGCCCCAGCGTATAGCTGTTCAGGTAGCGTCATCGGTTTGAACCTCTAAACTGCCTGGGATGAAAGAGACTAGGATTAGTGTAGCGCTTCCGGGACAGGGCACGCCCAGGTTCCTGGAGAGGCTCCTAAACTGATTACGTACAATCTTGGAGTTCGGGCTGTTGTGACATGACAATCAGGGACGTTGGAGGTGAAGTGGGAGGTCAAGTGGGAGGCATAGGTGCGTTCTGACAAGGAAGCTGTAACCGAAGAGGCTTTAGCCTGGTGGGTGACAGGACCGGGCGAGGGTGTTTTGAGAAACACCTCCGTAAGCTTGGACGACTATGCCGGCGCTGAGACACCGGTTACTGTGCAGACGCTCTACTCTGGAGTCAGCCGCGGCACCGAGGCTCTGGTGTTCAATGGCCTTGTGCCGGAAAGCGAATACCAGCGCATGCGAGCGCCGTTTCAGCAGGGGGATTTCCCGTTCCCGGTCAAGTATGGCTATGCCAACGTCGGCCGGGTGGTCGAGGGGCCGTCCCACCTGAGAGACCGAGCCGTGTTTTGTCTGTTTCCGCACCAGCAGCGCTACCGGGTACCACAGTCTGCCGTAAACCTGATTCCCGATACCGTACCGCCGGAACGCGCGGTCCTGGCCGCCAATATGGAAACCGCGGTGAACGGTCTTTGGGACGCGCAGCCAATGGTGGGTGACCGGGTTCTGGTCGTCGGTCTTGGGGTCGTCGGTTTGTTGGTGACCTGGTTGGCCAGGCAAATTCCTGGCACTCAGGTGACCGCTGTCGACCTCAATCCGGCCAGGCGGGCCCAGGCTGAGGCACTCGGCCTGCATTTCTCGGAACAGCCCCAGGCGAATGACTACGATCTGGTTCTGCACACCAGCGGCCACCCAACGGGACTGACGGCGGCCCTCGGCGCGGCGGGTCCGGAAGCGAGAGTGGTGGAGATGAGCTGGTACGGCAATCGGTCGGTTGAAGCGCCGCTAGGCCAGGCGTTTCATTCCAGGCGACTGACCCTGCGATCGAGCCAGGTGGGACAGATCCCGCCTTGTCAGCAGCCCCGCTGGGACTACCGTCGGCGTATGCAGTTGGCGCTGAATCTGTTGGCAGACGATCGGCTCGATGCCTTGATTACCGGTGAAACCCGGTTTGCTGATTTACCGCACTCGATGTCCACCATTCTCTCGAACGACCGCGGCACCCTGTGTCAGCGGATCGTGTACTGATTTACCACCAACTTCGCTCTGGAGATCGCTCTATGTATAGCCTGACCGTCCGAGATCACATGATGATTGCGCACAGTTTCCAAGGAGAGATCTTCGGACCTGCTCAGCAGGTCCACGGCGCCACCTACGTGGTGGATGTGACCTTCGAACGGAAAGAGCTGGATGCAGACAACCTGGTGGTGGATATCGGCCTGGCAGCCACCGTGCTGAAGGAGGTTCTGGCTGAGTTCAATATGCAGAACCTGGATGCGCTTGAGCAGTTTCAGGGCCAGAACACCACCACCGAATTCATGGCCGGCCAGGTGTTTGAGGCCATGGCGGCGGCCATAAGGGCAGGGCGGTTGGGCGATTCCGCCAAGGGCATGCATGGCCTGAAAGTGACCCTGTCGGAATCCCACATTGCCTGGGCCAGTTACCATGCCACGCTCTGACCGAGTGACGGCAATGCGTTTTGTAGTGCCCGGAGACCCGGACCAGAACACCGGAGGCTATCGCTACGTTAAGCGGCTTTCGAGCGCCATAGCCAGCATGGGTGTGGAGACTGACCTCGTCGGACTGCCAGGGTCGTTTCCCCGACCAGACGCCACCGCCCTTCGTGAGATGGACCAGTACCTTTCGCGTTGCCCGGACCAAGCTGTGGTGGTGCTCGACGGCCTGGCCATGAGTGGCATGCCCGAGATCGTCGAGCGACACAGCCAGCGACTCGCCCTGATCGCATTGATTCATCACCCGCTTGCCGACGAGTCGGGCTTGACGCCGGAAGCACAGGGTTGGTTTTTCGACACCGAACGCCGGGCCCTGGCGGCCGTGAACAAGGTCATTACGACCAGTCCATTTACCGCCCGGCGTCTGGCCGATTTTGGCGTTTCTCCCCAGCGGATCGCGGTGGCCGAACCGGCTGTGGCCACCGCCGAAATAGCGCGAAAAACACAGGCCAGGGCTGTCCCGACCACTCCCCGGATTCTCTGCGTCGGCCATCTTTCTCCGCGCAAGGCGCAGCATCAACTGGTGGCCGCGCTGCGCGAGCTGCAGTCACTGGACTGGCACTGCACCCTGGTCGGCGCCCTCGATCGAGATGCTGCTTACAGTCGGCGCGTTGCCCATGAGATCGAATCAGCCGGACTTCATGGACGCATTGAACTGGCCGGGGAAGCCGATGACGAGCATTTGGTGGAACTGTATCGGAACGCTGACCTGTTTGTGTTTCCCTCCCTGTATGAGGGTTACGGCATGGTGATCGACGAAGCCGTGGCCGCCGGTTTGCCCATCATCAGTTCCGACGGTGGCGCGCTGGCCGAGACCGCAAAACGCCCAGGTGCCGTTCAGTACCCAGCCGCCGACATTGAAGCCCTGACCGACCGGTTGCGAATCTGGTTGGCGGATTCCGATCAACTCGCTTATCAAACGGAGCTTGCCCGACAAGCCCGCCCATCGCGAACCTGGCACCAGGCCGCCGAGGTCGTATTGGCCATTGCCCGGGCCGCGGCACCGGCGTCCGATACTGTCTTTGACGGCAGTTGGTTGGCCCTGAGGGAGGGCGCGGACCACCGAGCGCGGTCGCTGGCGCTGACGCACTCGCTGAACCAGTGGTTGCAACAGAGCCGCGACGGTCATGACTCGGGCTCACCCGAGGGGCCCATCACGGTTGTCGATCTCGGAGCCGGCCGCGGATCCAATGCGCTGTTCCTGTCGCCACGCCTGACGGTGCCACAGCGCTGGCGGTTATTGGACCATGATGCCGCGCTGCTGGCGGAAGCCGGGAAGAGGCTTGAACAGGCCGACGTCCCTGCGTCGGTAGACCAGTGTTGGCTTACCGCGGAAACCTTGCCCGAACGGATACCCCAGAATGCGACTCTGATTACCGCCTCCGCATTGATCGATCTGGTCTCTGAGCCTTGGCTCGAGGCGCTGGTATCCGCGGCCGCCGCCCGTCGCGCGGCGCTTCTGGTGGTGCTCAGTTACTCCGGTCAGTTTAGGCTGAACCCGAGCCATGCGGACGATGACCGTGTGCTGGCCCTAATTAATCAGCACCAGCAGGGCGAGAAAGGCACGGGCCAGGCATTGGGGCCGGCTGCACCGCAAACCCTGGCGCAGGGCTTGGAAAGAGCCGGCTACGCCGTGGAGACTGCGAGCAGCCCATGGCATTTGGATGGCAAGGACGAGGCTCTGGTCGGGCAGTTGCTTCAGGGCTGGGTCACCGCCGCTCTGCAAGTCGCCGAGGGCACTGGCGAGGATTCTGGCTGGCTCCAGAGATGGCTGGCAGATCGTCGGCGGCAACTGGCAACCGGGGAGTTGGCTGTCACCGTCGGTCATCTCGACCTGCTGGCCATTCCCGAGGTTCGGTCATCGTGAGGCGAATTTCGCCCATCTGGCGCTGGCTGGCGACTCTGCTGGTGCTCGCCGGTCTCGCCTTGTTTATCGACCTGGACAGACTCTGGTTGGAGCTTCAGCGCTTGCCGGTGGTTATGCTGGTGCCGGCGGTCGGACTGATTGCGTTGCAGGTGGCGCTCTCGGCCTGGCGTTGGCACTACACCGCCGGGCGTCTGGATCTGGACTTGCCGTTCCGGCAGGCGTTTCTCGAATACTACCTGGCGAGCTTCCTCAATCAGGTTCTTCCCGGCGGCGTGATGGGGGATGTTGGACGCGCCTGGCGCCACAGTCGTCAGACCGTGCGCACCCGTGAGGCCGTGCATGCGGTCATGATCGAGCGGTTATCCGGTCAGTGCGCCTTGCTGCTGTTGGTGGTGTGGGCGCTGGCATGGCTCTCTATGTCGGGCCAGTTTTTCCAGGGTGGCGCGCCAAATCGGCTGCTCCTCGTTACCCTGGTCGCGATGGTCATTGTGGGGGCAGGCCTCATCGCTGTGCGCTGTCTGATGGCAGGGAGCAACCGGGTAAGTCACTACCTGCGCGATCTGGTCAATGACCTGTCCCAAAGCCTGCTGGGGTGGCCGGCTCTGCCGATTCAACTGGGGACGTCGTTGCTGGTAATCGCCAGTTACCTCGCCCTGTTTCTGCTGCTGGCCAGCGAGGCAGGCTACCTGACCACCTGGAGTTCGGTGCTTCTGGTCACCGCTCTGTGCAGTTTGCTGCTGCTGAGCATGGTGGTGCCGGTGACGGTCGCTGGTTGGGGAGTGCGTGAGGGCGCGGCCGCCTTACTCTGGCCGTTGGCGGGGTTGCCGGCAGAGCAGGGCGTTGCCCTGAGTGTCGGTTACGGCGCCCTGGTGTTGGTTGCCAGCCTGCCGGGGCTCGCGGTGTTGTGGCTGGATCAGGTGAAGTCGGGGGTCGGCGCCGTCAGGAAAACTCGAGATCAAACAGCATATCACTACCCAGATTGATCAGCTGGGACTTCGGGCGCAGGGCGTCGTCGAGAAAGTCGATTTCCGGCAGTGAAAAGGCGGGGCGGCCACTGCCAATGATCATCGGCGCGACCATCACGTGCAATCGATCGAGCAGACCGGCGTTCAGGAAGGAAGAGACGGTGACGCCGCCGCCCTCGATAAAGACCTTGCGCAAACCAAAATCGCTTAACACCTGCAAGATCAAGCGCGGGTCGACCGGCGTGGTCTGGGCTTCCGGGCCCAGGCACGCCACCTCGGTGACCTGTCCCTGCTCGCTTATGGATGGGCTGTCGGGGTCGTAATGACCGGCCACGAGTCGCAGCGTTCGCGCCTGGTTATCGGTGAACAGGTGGTGACTGCTGGGAACGCGCCGGTGCCGATCAATCACCACCCTGACCGGGTTGGGGCCGCTGGTTCGTCGCACGGTGAGCATCGGGTTGTCCGTGGTAGCGGTGCCGGCACCGACGACTACGGCATCCGATACCGCTCGAATCCGATGAAGGTGCGTTATGCCGTCGTCACCGTTAATGAACCTGGAACGGCCGGTGACCGTGGCAATGCGCCCATCCAGACTTTGGCCCAATTGGCCGATAACCCGGGTGCCCGACTGAACCGGGCGACACAGGGGTAAAAAGGTTGAGAGCAGGTCGCGAGCCTCGTTCGTGGCTGGCTGCAGAAGGTCCCACGCGCCTGAATCGTTCAGGGAGAGGGCGGGTTGATCAGAATCGGGAATGACCAAGGTCGCAGCGCTGCGGTCCACTGCGTCAAGAACCAGCCGCCAGGCAGCCTCACAGTCCATTAGTAAAGCGGTCATAAAAGCCCCGTAGATTGCCATTGAATTCAGTATAGGCAGATTGTCTGGAAAGCTATATGTACGTTACATTTCCAGTTCGAATCACTTTCCTGTGAGCAACCAGCATGCGGTACCTGCAATCGTTTAATCGTCGGCTAGGCCAGATCCGTGAGCAGCGCCGGCTATCCCGCTGGGACGTGGCCCAGATGTGCGGAGTGGAGGAGGCCCAGGTGAGAAGCTGGGAGGCCACCGATGACCGGCAGCGGTCTTATCCAGATGTGGGCGAGCTGCTGGATTTCTGCCTGAAGACCGAAACCCCGCTCGACACCCTGATTGATGTTGACGATACCACCGATGGCCAGCTTGAGCTGCCCGGCCTTGCCTTCAGCAACAGTGACGATTTGACGGTGGCGCTCAAGGAACTGGAGGAGCAGATCAACCGGATTCAGGTCTCCGACCGGTTGTCTGAACAGGAAGGCGAGATGCTTCGCCGGTTTCGCAACACCACTGCGGAAAACCGGCGCTTGATTCTGCAAATCTTGGGCGGCTGAAGCGGCCGCCGGTTACTCACTTGCCCTTTTTGTAAATGTTTTCATAAACGTAGTTGGTGGCCTCCACGAAGCCATCGATGCTGCCACAGTCGAACCGACGCCCTTTGAACTGATAGGCCAGGACGCAGCCGTTCTTCGCCTGTTCCATCAGCGCATCGGTAATCTGCACTTCGCCGTTCTTGCCCGCCGGGGTGCGCTCGATGATGTCGAAAATGTCGGGCGTAAGGATGTAGCGCCCGATGATCGCCAGATTGCTGGGCGCATCCTCCGGGGCCGGCTTCTCCACCATGTCTGTAATCCGGTACAAGCCGTCCTTCATGGACTCGCCGGCAATCACCCCGTATTTGTGGGTCTCGTTCTCTGGCACTTCCTCAATGGCGACGATGGAACACCGGAACTGGTTATAGAGTTTCACCATCTGGGCCAGCACGCCTTCGTCACCATCAGGACCCAGGCAGAAGTCGTCTGCCAGGACCACCGCAAACGGGCTGTCGCCGACCAGGTTGCGCCCGGTCAGAATGGCATGACCCAGACCTTTCATTTCGTTTTGCCGAGTGAAGGCGAAGGTGTTCTGGTCGATCAGATCGCGAATCGAAGTCAGCAGGTCTTCCTTGCCGGAGCCGGCAATCTGGTGCTCAAGCTCGTAGCTGATGTCGAAATGGTCCTCGATGGCCCGTTTGCCTCGACCGGTAACGAAACCGAATTCGTGGATGCCAGCCTCGGCCGCTTCTTCAACCCCGTATTGCACCAGGGGCTTGTTCACAATCGGGAGAATTTCTTTCGGCATGGCCTTGGTGGCAGGGAGGAAGCGGGTTCCGTACCCGGCAACGGGAAACAGGCATTTCTTGATCATGAAATCGTCCTTTTGGTCCAGCGATGACGTCCCTGAAACGGGCAGCTAACGTCTTGTTAATCACAAACTGTGCCGAGTTTAACGAACTTG
>JBPEXK010000085.1:0-3509 GCA_052031745.1 Marinobacter sp.
CTCATGGGCGAGATACATCATGGCGTTGTCCTGGCTGAGTTACGGGTTGCGGCTTGGTCGAGCAAATCCCTTGTCTCATGCACCACATGACAAAAACTTCCGGGGAAACCCCGTGATCGTCAGATTACCACGACTTTCGTCGTAGAACATTTGCTAAGCTGGAACGCCAACACGAGGAGAACCCATGTTCCGAATTCACGTTGAACGGACACTGGCAAAAGACATCGACAGCGTCTTCGAGGCTATCTCCGACCACGCCAACTACCACCGGTTTCCCGGTGTGGATAAGTCGGTGCTGGTGGAGACGGGGACGGAAGAGCAGAACGGCGCCGGTGCGCTCCGAATCATCGGCGCAGGCCCACTGGAGCTGACTGAGCGCATCACCAAGTTCGAGCGGCCCACCCTGATGCACTACCGCATCGAGAAATCCCGCCCCTTCGCTGTTGACCACACCCGGGGCGAGATAAAACTGACGGCGGCGGGAGATAGCACCCGGGTTACCTGGATTTCCGAGGGGCGCGTAAAGGTGCCACTGGTGGGCCGGGTGCTTGATGGTGTGGCTGAGCGGAGTTTTACCCGGGCCTTCAATAGCCTGTTGAAGGCGATAGAGCGGGGCTAATCCTCAATCACTTCACGCTCGAACCGACCGAGCACAGTCACGATGATGAGTGCGAGCAAGGTCACCATGCCGGCCAGGGCCAGGACGCCGATGCCGCAGGCGACGCCAATGGCGCCTGAGATCCAGATGGATGCGCCGGTGGTGATGCCTTGGATGTCGCCCCGGCTCTGAATGATGCAGCCAGCGCCAAGGAAACCGATGCCGCCGACCACACCCTGAACAATGCGGGTGGGGTCGATTTGGGCGGACGGATCGCCGACCGCAGTGGCGAGCAGTATGTGCATGCCCATCATGATGAAGGCACAGGCCCCCAGTGAGACCAGCATGTGCGAACGCAACCCAGCCGGCTTGTTGCGCAGCTCTCGCTCCAGGCCCAGCAGCAGCGCCAGCCCAGCCGCGGCCAGAAGCCGAATCGCCATTTCCATCACGGGAATTTCACTCTCAAACACAGCCTTCCTCCGTTGATCTCTGCTTTAGTGATTCAGAATCCGGCGCTCGCGGGCGCATAGAATTTTCGATTGCACGCTATACTTTAGGGTAGAAACCCGGTCAGGTGGCAACCCCATGCGCGAGAATGATGCCCTCGACTATTGGCAAAGCCTGGGCCCCGACTACTTTCGAGAACTCTCCACCTTCGGCGCGTTGCCGGACGAATCCGTGTTGCGCATGCTGAAAAAGGGCCGGGTGATTAGCCTGGAAACCGGTGAAAAGCTGTACTCCGTGGGAGCGCGGAGCGACGCCTTTTACATCGTGCTCAGCGGCCGAATGAATTCCTGGATGCCGCGCCGGGACGGCGGCTGGACGTTGGCGCGCTGCCATGAGCCCGGCGACGACATGGGCTTCGTGCCGATGATCGCGCTGGTAGATCGACCCGCCACCACCACGGCAGAGGTGGACTCGGTGGTGCTGGAGATTACTTGCGGCCAGTTCCTTGATCTGCAGCAGCGGGAGCCAGACGTTTTTGGTTTGATGCTGCTGAATCTGGTTCGGGGTATGGCACGCACCGTCATCACCATGGTCTCAATGCTGGCGGAGCAGGACACTCAATTGCATAAAGTCTATGCCAAGGCGCCCAAGCCTGCCGATCAATGAGCTCACTTCCTGTTGATTCCTGTACCCACGGCCCATAGTACGAAACGAGTAGGCCCATAAAGCGTTGCCTTGCTGAGGCGAGTCTTTGCACCGGACATCCGGAGGTTGCCTGATGAGAACCCTGTCGAGCATCGGTTTCGCGCTTTTTGGCGCGGCACTCATTGCCATCAGCTACGGTCTGGCGCGTTTCGCGTTTGGTCTTTATGTGCCGCCGATTCGAGAAGATCTGTCGTTATCGCCCGACGTGATCGGGATCATTGGTGCGCTGCCGCTTATCAGTTTCGTGCTGGCGACGCTGGTGGCGCCATGGTCTGCGGTTCGTTTCGGGGCGCGTTATACGGCGGTTCTGTCAGGTGCTTTCGGTGCGGTCGGGCTCGCGCTGATCAGCCAGGCTGGTGGTGCGCTCACGCTGGGCGCCGGGGTGGTTGCCTGCGGCATTTGCACGGGGCTGATGATGCCCGCACTCACCGCCGCGATGCAGGTTCTGGTTGATCGTTCCATGCACGGGCGGGTGAGTTCCATTATGAACGCGGGTACCAGCATCGGCGTCATTGTTGCGGTACCCGCGGTTCTGTTTCTGGCTGGTTTTTGGCGGTACGCTTATTTGGTGTTTGCAGGCTTGGCTGTGGTCGGGGTGATCGCGGCCTGGTTTGTGATTCCGTCGGTATCGAGGGTGACACCATCGGACGCGGCACCACCTGCGTCGATCAGCGTCTTGCAGTGGTGGCGATTGTTAAGGCTGTCGTTGTTTGCCTTCGCCATGGGGTTCGTCTCATCCGCCTTTTGGATCTTTGCTCCCGATTTGGTGGTCACGATCGGCGAGGTTTCCTCCGGTTCCGCAGGCTGGCTCTGGCTAGGAGTCGGTATTGCTGGCCTGGGCGGTGCTGTGGTGGCGGACCTCGCTGACCGAAACAACCCGCCGATCACACAAGCGCTCATGCTGATGATGCTGGCGGCCAGTATTGCTTTGCTGGCGACCAGTCCGGATCAACTGTTTCTGTCGGGCTTTTCGGCCATGGTGTTTGGTTTGGCATACATGAGTCTTACAGGCCTGTACCTGATGACCGGCATCCGGTTGTTGCCCGGCCGCCTCTCAATGGGGCCGGTGCTTCCGTTCCTGGCGGTTTCCCTGGGACAGGCGGCGGGGTCGCCCATTGTCGGGTCCTTGGTGAACGAAGTTGGTTATCGGGACGCGTTTGCCCTGTTTTCGGTTATCGGCATTGTAGTGGCGCTGCTTTCGCCCCTTTATCCACGATATATTGAGGAAAACGCAGAAGAAGGCCCGGAGGAGGCCACAGGCCTGCAAGCGGCCTACGATTATCAGCTCCAGGACAAGGAAGGCGAGCCCTATAGTTATGACGACTCAGATGAAGAAGTCACCGCAGAATCCGTCCCAGACGAATCCGATCGCAGCCAAACAGCGGGCAACACTTGAGCGGTTGGAGAAGTTCAGCCGTTTCACGGACAACAGTATCGGCATCCCGTTCACCAAATATCAGATCGGCGCCGAAGCCGTGATCGGTTTGCTTCCCGTGGTTGGCGACCTTGCAGGTCTGGTTTTGTCCGGTTACGTGCTGCTGGAGGCGCAGCGGGCCGGAGCAAGTAAAGAGGTGAAACTGCGGATGCTGCGCAACATGGCCATCGATTTTCTCGGTGGCTTATTGCCAGTGGTCGGTGATGCGTTCGATGCTGTGTATAAGGCCAATACCCGCAACACCAGGCTCCTGAGAAATTACCTGGAGGAGCAACTGGCCGTGGAGCCTCCGCCGCCGCCATTTCCCTGGCGTGCCGTGATCTT
>JBPEXK010000086.1:0-2038 GCA_052031745.1 Marinobacter sp.
ACCGCCGGTCTGCGTCCTGGCGATCAACTGCACCTGTACCGCAGTGCCCAGTACCTGGACACCCTCGGCGGCACACCGGAACTCACCGACACCAAGTTGTCGATGACCCTGAACAACGTGCACCCGGATTTCAGCAACGGGCGCATGCCGCAGGCCGGTGGCTGGGTAAACATTCAGCGGGACGACATCGCCATCATCTGGTGAGCCGGTCCGGAACAAAAAAACGCCCGGTTTCGACCGGGCGTTTTTTTGTTGGAGCCAGATTAGAGCGTTCTAACTCAGGCCGCTTCTGCCGCGGCAATATCGCGGATCTTGCCAACCATGGCCCTCAGGCCGTTGCCGCGGGTCGGCGAGATGTGCCGGAACAGGTCCAGGCTTTCGAACAGTTCGTCGATGTCGGTGGTCAGCAACTCCCGCGGTGACTTGCCGTTCAGTGCCACCAGAATGATCGCCGCCAGGCCGCGCACGATCATGGCATCGGAGTCGATCAGCAGGAACAGCTTGCCGCTGTCCTCGTCGTAGTGGTGAATCAACCAGACCTGACTCTGACAGCCATGGACGTAGTTGTCTTCAACCCGGGACTCGTCCGGAAACGACGGCAGCTGTTTGCCCAGGTCGATGATGTAGGCGTAGCGCTCTTCCCAGTCGTCGAGAAATTCGAACGCGTCGGTGACGTCGTCGATGGTGGTTTCGGTACCGAGCGGGTTGTTCTTGAATTCCTGCACAGTTGCGGTCATCACAGCATTCCCAGTTCGAGCTTGGCTTCGTCGGTGAGCATGTCGTTGCTCCAGGGCGGATCGAAGGTCAGATCGACCGTGACCTTATCGACATTGGGTACGTGCTCAACCTTGCGCTGGACATCCTCGCAGATCACCGGGCCCATGCCGCAACCGGCGGCGGTCAGGGTCATCTTGATGTAGACGTGGTTGCCGTCTTCGGAACCGTTATTGATGGCGCACTCGTAGATCAAGCCAAGATCGACGACGTTGACCGGAATTTCCGGGTCGTAGCAGTTGCGCAGCGCTTCCCACACCTGGTTCTCGTTAATGGTGCCGTCTTCCGGGGTTTCAAAGCTGCTTTCCAGCGGCTTCTTGCCCAGTGCGTCGGCATTCTGGCCTTCGATACGGGCCAGGTTGCCATTGACCGCCACGGTAAAGGTGCCGCCCAGTGACTGCGTGATGGTCACAAAGGTATCCGCCGGAATCATGATTTCGGTGCCGGCGGGCACGAGGCGGGCTTCCACCTCGCGTTTGGTCAGGACCACTTCCCGTTCTTGCATGCCCAGACTGGCCTCGCTATCTCTGTTGGTTGCCCGAAGGTGGCTGATCAGCCCGGGTCAGGCAACGGTGAAACTTTCTCCGCAGCCACACTCGGCGGTGGCGTTCGGATTGCGGAACTGAAACAGGGAGTTGACACCCTCGGTCACGAAATCGATCTCGATCCCGTTCACCAGGGGCAGGTGCTCCTCTTTCACAAACACGTCGACGCCATCGATGTGGAAGATCTTGTCGTCCGTGCCGGCTTCTTCCACCCACTGGGTTTCGTACTTGAAGCCAGAACAGCCGCTTTTCTTGATGGCGAGCCGGATGCCTTTCGCCTCCGGCTTTTTATCCAATTGTTTGCGCACGTGTTTGACCGCGCTCGGCGTCATGCTCACGGCAACGGTCGGGGTGAAGACTTCGGCTGTCATAAAACCACCTCCATCAGGCAAACAGGCGCTGGATCTTCTGCAGGGCGGTGAACAATTGTTCCACCTCTTCCAGCGTATTGTAGAATGCAAACGAGGCTCGAGCCGTACCCGGCACCCCGTAAAAATCCATCAGTGGCATGGCGCAGTGGTGGCCAGTCCGGATCGCAATGCCCTGCTGATCCAGCAGTGTACCCACATCACTGGGGTGCAAGCCGGCAATTTTAAAGGACATCACCGGTACTTTTTTCTTGGCCGTGCCAATGATTTCCATGCCCGGCACCGTCTCGACCAGCTGGTTGGCGCGCTCGAGCAGGGCGTGCTCGGCCTGCTCCATGCCACGCCGATCCA
>JBPEXK010000087.1:0-7719 GCA_052031745.1 Marinobacter sp.
CCTAGCAAACGCCCGCCCCGTGCGGGCGTTTGTGTATCCGGGGAACGAAAGCCTTACAAAATGAAACACCATTGACCTGAATTCTTTGGAAGAATCACCGATACTCAGTCAGGTTACGTGAGGGTTAACTTCACGTTAGAAAAACAAGAAACGAGTCATCGCGAATACCATGATTTTTTGCGACCATGCTTTTTTGACCAACCCGATTACAGACATACCTGAATGAAAAACTCCTTCAAGGTTGAGCATCGCCTGGGCTACCGCATCTTTGGCCGGATTCTGGCCATAGCCCTGGTCAGTGGCGTCGTGATCAGCAGCGTGCAGGTCATACTGGACGCGCGGCGCGTGTCGCAAGACCTTGATAGCCAAGCCGAACAAACCATAGCCATGGTTGAGGACGCCGCCACCCAGGCGGTGTTCAGTATTGATGCCGAATTGGCCGAGCAAGTGGTCGACGGGCTGTTCGCCCTGGAACCCGTGCACATGGCCGCCATCATGCACCCGGACGGGGAGCCACTGGGCAACCAGATTCGCCCCATTCAGCAGGCGCCGTTCCGGTCCCTGACCGACCTCATTTTTGAAGCGGAACGGACCTACCGTATCCCGCTTTTCCGGGAAGATACGTCCGATACTATCTACGGCTATCTGGAAGTACACTACGACACAGTGCCGGCTGCCCGGACCTGGCTCAATCGCGCCACCGTCACCTTTGTGTCGAGCGTGGCCACAGCCCTGATCCTGGGTTTGATCCTGTACTTTGTCTTCCACCTGCTGCTCACCCGCCCGCTGCTGCGCATCGTGCACTCGGTCAAGGAAGTTGACCCCGATCATCCTGACGACCGCCTGGTGACTATCCCTGCCGGCCACGATCGGGACGAGCTGGGGCTGTGGGTGAACGCCACCAACAACCTGCTGGTGGCCATCGCCGACAGCCAGAAGCGCCACCGCGAGGCGGAAGATCGGGTTAACCGCCTGTCCCGTTACGACCAGCTCACCGGCCTGCCAAGCCGTGACACCTTTATGGAGCTGCTGACCCGGGATATTGCCGAGGCTCGCGCCCGGCGCACGGTGCTGTCACTCATGGTCTGCGGCATTGATGATTTCAAATCAGTGAACGAGCAGTGCGGGTTTCGCAGCGGCGACCTGATTCTGCAAACCCTGGCCGATCGTCTAACCGGCCAATTGGGCAGTTCCCGGTTCACCGTCGCGCGCTTGGGCAGCGACCAGTTCGTGGTTGTGGAGAAAGGTCTGAGGGACGGATACCAGGCAGCGGACACCGCCGAGCGCATGCTGTCGTGCATCAGCGGACCCATGACGGTGGGTAACCAGCACGTCGCCATGACCGCCACCATCGGGGTCGCCCTGTTCCCATCGGACGCAGATAAGCCTGACCGACTTCTGCAAAGCGCTGAACAGACCATGACCCTGGCCAAGCAGGCCGGGGACAACCACTTCCAGTTCTATGTTGCCAGCATTGACCAGGAAATCCGCGACCGTCGACAACTGGAAAAAGACCTGGCCCAGGCCCTGGTGAACAACGAGTTCCACCTGGTGTACCAGCCCCAGATCAGCCTCGAGAGCCGTCGCGTGATCGGTGCCGAGGCCCTGCTGCGCTGGAATCACCCGACCCGGGGCCTGGTGCCACCGGACGATTTCATTCCGGTGGCCGAGGCCAACGGCATCATCGTAGACATTGGCCAGTGGGTGCTGGAGCAGGCCTGCGCCCAAGCGGCGCGCTGGGCGGACCAGGGCAACCCGTTGCGCATTGCGGTCAACCTGTCTGCAGTGCAGCTGCGCCAGGCCAGCATCGTCGGCGACGTGCTGGATACCCTACGCCGGCACGACATTCCCGCTGGCCGACTGGAGTTGGAGGTGACCGAAACCAGCTTCATGACCAACCTCTCGGATGCCGTGGAAAAGCTGCATCGATTGAATAAAGCGGGCATCAGCATTGCAGTGGACGATTTTGGTACCGGTTACTCCTCGCTGACCTATCTGAAGCAAATGCCGGTGCAGCACCTGAAGATCGACAAGCAGTTCATTCGGGACCTGCTGGTGAACGAAGACGACACCCGGATCGCCAACACCATCATCGATCTGGGCAAGAGCCTCAACCTGTCCGTTGTGGCCGAGGGCGTGGAAACCGCCGAGCAGGAATATTACCTGAGCCAGCGCGGCTGTAAGCTCGCACAGGGGTACTTCTTCAGTAAGCCGCTGCATTCTCGTGATTTTGAGCAGTTTGTTCAGAGCTTCCACGAGCAGTTGGTCGAGAACAACGTCTAACCCTTTAAATCCCCCCAAGGAGTTAACATGGGAACCACCGTTATTGGCCTAATTGTTATCGCCGTTGTTGTGATTTACCTGGTGTTTATCTACAACCGCCTGGTGTCCCTGAGGAACCAGTTCAAGAACGGCTTCGCCCAGATCGACGTACAGCTGCAGCGGCGCCACGACCTGATCCCCAATCTGGTGGAATCCGCCAAGGCCTATCTCGACCACGAGCAGACCACCCTCACCCAGGTGATGGAAGCTCGCAACAACGCTGTCAGCGCCCAGAAAGACGCCGCACGGGATCCCGGCGATGGCACCAAGATCCAGCGCCTTGGAAGCGCCGAGAATCTGCTGAACAAGGCCCTCGCCAACTTCTACGCCGTGGCCGAGAACTACCCGGACCTGAAAGCCAACGAAACCATCCAGGACCTGATGGAAGAACTGTCCAGCACCGAGAACCGGGTGGCGTTCGCTCGCCAGGCCTACAACGACGGCGTGATGAACTACAACATCTTCCGCGAACAGTTCCCCAACAACATCCTTGCCGGCCTGTGCGCGTTCAAGGAGACCGCACAGCTCGAGCTGGAAACCCCGGAGGCCCGCCAGGCACCGAAAGTGGCGTTCTAACGCCCTGACCCATGGCCCATCCCGGTTTCTTCCAGCGCCAGGCCAGTGCCCGCCGCAACACCAGCCTGCTGGTGTTGCTGTTCCTGACTGCCGTTATCCTGATCACCCTGGCCGTGGCGCTGGTGGGCTACTTCGTTACCCGCAGCGAATCCTCCGGCCTGGCCTTCCACGACTGGCTGCTGTCCCACCACGGCCTGCTGACAGCGGCCACCGTTGTCACCCTGATCGGCGTGACCTCCCTGGTGCGCTGGGTCGATCTGGCCGGCGGCGGTGAACGCGTCGCCAAGATGGTGGGCGCCCGCCCTATCGATCCCGATACCCGTGACCAGGATGAGCGCCGGCTCCGCAACATCGTGGAGGAAATGGCCATCGCCAGCGGCGTGCCGGTGCCGGAACTCTACGTAATGGACCAGGAAACCGGCATCAACGCCTTTGTCGCCGGCTACACTCCGGGAGAGGCTGTGCTTGTCGTGACCCACGGCGCCCTCACCCAGCTGAGCCGGGACGAACTCCAGGGCGTGGTGGGCCACGAGTTCAGCCACATCTTCAATGGCGACATGCGCATCAACGTGCGCTTGATCGCCTTGCTGGCCGGTATTCTGATGATCGGCCAGATTGGCAGCTTCCTGGTCAGGATGACGTTTTACAGTGGCCACCGGTCGTCCCGCTCCTCCTCCAACGACAACCGGGCCCAGGCCGCCCTTGGCGTGGTCGGACTGGCGCTGGTGATCATTGGCTACGTCGGGGTGTTTTTCGGGCGCCTGATCCAGGCCGCCGTGTCCCGTCAGCGGGAGCTGTTGGCGGATGCATCCTCCGTACAGTTCACCCGAAACCCGGAAGGCATTGCCGGCGCCCTGTTCAAGATCGGTCTGAAAGGCGGTTATCTGGATTCCACCAGCCACGCCAGCGACATGAACCACATGTGCTTCGGCGAGAGCGCGCGGATGAAGTTCGCCTCCCTGCTGGCCTCCCACCCCCCGGTGGAAGAGCGCATCAATCGCATTCAGCCGGGTATGCTGGCACGGCTTCGCAGCCGGATGCGTGACACCCAGCCCGGTGCCGACCTGCGCGCTGCAACCGCTTCCGATACCCCGGCCCAGGCCGCCGGCTTTGCCAATATGGCCTCCGAGGTGGTGGGCCCGTTGCGCAAACCCAGCACCTCGCCACTGGCCTCCGCGCCCCAGGCTGCACCCCAGGGCCGTAAGCTGTCGGAGCGGGTGGGTACGGTGACCAAGCAGGGCGAAGCATTCGCCAATCGCCTGCTGACGCAATTGCCGGCCACCTTTCGCGGCTTGCTCTACACCCGCGCCGGCGCCATTCAGCTGTGCTACGCCCTGGTCATTGTCGGCGATACCCGCGACACCCAGCAGAAACAGCTGGCACTGATACCCGAGCACCCGGTGCTCGGCGCCCAAGCGGACCTGCTGGGCAAGCTGCTGCCGGCGCTGCAGAGCATTGGCGAAGAAGTACGCTTTCCGGCCCTGGAACTGGCCATGCCGGCGTTGCGTAAACTGGACCCGGAGGAACGGGAGGCGTTGATTGCCAACGTGCAGAAACTGGTGGCCGCGGATAACCGCATGACCCTGTTCGAACTGGCCCTGACCAGTTTCCTGTCCCGGCATCTGGGCTCTGGAGCCAGCAAAGCGGTGCCGGTGCGCTACCGCAAGTACCGTTCAGTTCTACCGGCCATACAGAAGGTGCTGAGCCTGTTTGCCCGCGCCGGCACTCAGGACGCAGCGGCTGCAGAGCTGTTGTACAAGGAGGCGATGGCAGGGTTCCAGAGCGGGGACGGGCAGGAAGCCATGGTGCTGGAGAAGGTGACCATGCGCCAGCTGCAGGAAGCGCTGACCATGTTGAACGGGCTCTCGCCTTTGCTCAAGCCCGCCATCATCGACGCCGGTGGCCACTGCATCGCCCACGATGGCCGGGTCGGCGTCAGGGAGTACGAACTGATGAGGCTGGTGGCCGACCAGATCGACTGCCCGATGCCACCCCTCACCGATTAAGGCGTCGGGTTGGTAACCCGCTCGCGTTTGCGGCCGTCGAACAGTACTTCAATGTCCGGGTTGGCCTGTGCCGGCGGCAGATCCAGCTTCTCCCGAATATTCAGATTCACTTCCCACAGTTCCTGGAACTTGTCGTCGGTGACCGCCACAGCCTCGGTCTTGCCCAACATGATGGTCGGACGCAGGAACACCAGCAGGTTACGCTTCACCCGACGCTCAGACTCGGACGAGAACAGGCGGCCGATGAACGGGATATCGCCCAGCAGGGGCACCTTACTCTTGTTGATCTGGTAATCGTCGCGGATCAGGCCGCCCAACACGATGGTCTCGCCGTCGTCCGCCAGCACGGTGGTCTTGATTTCCCGCTTGTTGGTGATGATGTCCGAGGCGTTCTCGATGCTGTCGGCCACGTTTTCCGTGGTTTGCTCGACCACCAGCCGGACCAGGCCATCGGCGCTGATGCTGGGTGTGACTTTCAGGGTCAGGCCGATGTCCCGACGCTCGATGGTGGTGAACGGATTGGTAGTGCCGTCGCCGGTCACGGTCGCTTCACCGGTCCGGAAAGGCACGTTCTGGCCCACGATGATCTCGGACTCCTGATTATCGAGGGTAATGATACTGGGCGTGGACAGCAGATTGGCGGCTGCCGAGGTGGACAGCGCCTGCAACAGGATGCCCCAGGTGATGCCGTCATCGTCACGCTGACCGGCGGCAATGGTGACACCGCCGGCGGCGGGGGTGATGGCGGAATCCGAGACCAGCGCCGTAATCACCTCACCCAAGCTGCGGCCGACGTTGCCAAAATTGGTGCCTACCACCGGCGTGGTTTCCCCGGATTCGTCGCCCACCGCGAACTGGACGCCCAAATCCTGGCCCAGATCGTCGCTAATCTCGACAATAGCAGCTTCGATCAATACCTGGGCACGACGCACGTCCAGATGCGCCACCACCTGCTCGGCTTCCTGCATCAGCGAGGGCTCACCGCGCACTACCAGGGCGTTCAGGCCTTCGTCGGCAAACACCGCAAAGGTGCTGCCGGGCTTGGCGCCGCCGGAACCACCGTTGCTGCCGCCGGAACTCTCTTTCGCCAGTTCGCCCATCACCCCCTTCAGGATTTCCGACAGCTTCTTGGCATCGGCGTGCTTCAGGCGCAGCACCTTGGTGGTGCCACCGGTGGCGGACGGCTGGTCCAGCTGCCGGATCAGGCCACGCATCTTGTCGCGGAAATTCTGGTCGCCGCGCAGGATGAGGCGATTGCTGCGCTCGTCCGCGGTGACACTGTATTTACGCGCGGCATTTTCACCGCCGGAGCGGCCCAGCTCATCGGGCGCCAGTTCCTGCAGCAGGGTGACCATGTCGCCCACCCAGGCTTCGTCCAGCTGGATGACTTCAACCTCGTATTTGGAAGGACTGTCCAGCTCCCGCACGATCTGTTCGATGCGCTGGATGTTAGAGGCGTGGTCACTGACGATCAGGGCGTTGGCGGCGGCTACCCCGGCCAGGTGCCCGTACTTGGCGACCAGGGGCCGGAGGATGGGCACCAGCTCAAGGGCATTGGCGTTATCGATCTGGATAACCCGGGTGATCAGTTGTTCGGAGGGAATCTCTTCGAATCGGGACATGGACTCGGCCGACTGCTTGGCGTCCACCTGCTGCACCACCTTGATCACTTCCTCACCGGGAATGGCGGTGAAGCCGTGCACGTTCAACACGGCCAGGAACAGATCGTAGATCTCTTCCTTGTTCATGGGCGCGCTTGAGAGCACCGTCACCTTGCCTTTGACCCTGGGGTCGACCACAAAACTGTATCCGGTGATATCGGCGACCTGGGTCACGAAGGCCCGGATGTCTGCATCCTTCAGATTGAGCCGCCAGGTTTCTTCCTGCCCGTGTGCCATCGACATCAGTGGCAGGAGGATCAGCAGGGCGAGCGCCCGCAAGAAGTTGGTTTTGTAGTTATACATGTGGCGATTTCGTCCTGTATCAATGAACCCGGTCAGCGCCACTGCTCGGGTATGGCATAACTGATGGTGAGGATGGATCCGTCACGCTCGATTTCTATATCCACCTGAGCCTGGCCGCGCCAGCTCTCAAGCAGGGACTTGTCCTGTTCTATATCGCCCAGACGCTGGCCGTTGATGGCTGTGATCACATCGCCGGACTGAAGATTAACGGCATTCAGCATCGCATTGGAACCGTCGTACACGTAGCCGGAGGCCCCGCTGTCGTCCACCGGGCTGAGACCGTAGGCGTTCAAGGCGGCAACGCCCTGACTGTCCAGCTGGGCCCGGGCATCCTCAAGAAACGCATCCGGCGACGATTCTGCCGGCTGCTCCGCCGCCTCTGCAACCAGAGTTTCCGATTCCGGCTCTTCGAACGTCAGCGACTCGTATCGGCCACCTCGCCGCAGCAAAATTCGACTCGGTTCCACTTCCGCCAGCTCGGCGTTGCCCGGCAGCATTTCGCCGACCCGGTAGTAGGCAGTTTCACCGTTGCTTCCTGCAACTATAGCACCGGAGTCTTCCGGGCGCTGTCCGACGAGAACGCCTTCCAGGCGCAACCGCAGGCCGGTTTCCGGTGCCGATCGTTTCACCACCTCGGCGACCCCGGCCTGCACCTCAGGCCGGCCAAAGAATTCGAAACTGGCCATTGGGAAGGACAAGCCCTGGCCCATGGGTCCGGTACCGCCGCTGGCCATCGGTGCCTCCGGCACCGGGCGCTCGTCCCAGGCCAGCAGCCAGGTCATCTTCGCCAACACGACAGCCAGGTAAATTACCAGGCCGATAAGCAGGACGTTTGCCAACAGCCGGGACAG
>JBPEXK010000088.1:0-1067 GCA_052031745.1 Marinobacter sp.
GCTGATGATTACTTGAAATGGTGGGCCCAGCTGGACTCGAACCAGCGACCAAGGGATTATGAGTCCCCTGCTCTAACCAACTGAGCTATAGGCCCGTGCAGCAAGTGCTGTATTTGAAAGGTGTTTCCGGGGAGGAAACAGAGCGGGCGCCATTATACCGGTGAGGTCTGGCGCCCGCTACTGTCGGGGCAATTAACCCTGATTGCCCTGGTCGTCGATGAATCCGCGCAGGTGATCGGAGCGGGAAGGGTGGCGCAGCTTGCGCAGGGCCTTGGCTTCGATCTGACGGATCCGCTCCCGGGTGACGTCGAACTGCTTGCCGACTTCTTCCAGGGTGTGGTCGGTGTTCATCTCGATGCCAAAACGCATGCGCAGGACCTTGGACTCCCGGGCAGTCAGGCCAGCCAGCACGGAGCGGGTCGCTTCGCGCAGGCCTTCGGCGGTGGCGGAATCCACCGGCGACAGCGCCTGGATGTCCTCGATGAAATCGCCCAGATGGCTGTCTTCGTCGTCGCCGATCGGGGTTTCCATGGAGATCGGCTCTTTGGCGATCTTCAGCACCTTGCGGATCTTGTCTTCCGGCATTTCCATGCGCTCACCCAGCTCTTCCGGAGTGGGCTCGCGACCCATTTCCTGCAGCATCTGACGGGAGATGCGGTTGAGCTTGTTGATGGTCTCGATCATGTGCACCGGAATACGGATGGTGCGGGCCTGGTCCGCGATGGAGCGGGTGATGGCCTGACGGATCCACCAGGTGGCGTAGGTTGAGAACTTGTAGCCGCGGCGGTATTCGAACTTGTCGACCGCCTTCATCAGGCCGATGTTGCCCTCCTGGATCAGGTCCAGGAACTGCAGGCCGCGGTTGGTGTACTTCTTGGCGATGGAGATAACCAGACGCAGGTTGGCCTCGACCATCTCTTTCTTGGCTCGGCGGGCCTTGGCTTCGCCGATGGAGACCCGACGGTTGATTTCCTTGACGTCCGCCACGTCCAGATCCACCTCGGTCTGAACGTTCTGGATGCGCTTCTGCAAACGCACGATTTCATCAACGCGCTCAACCATGGGCG
>JBPEXK010000089.1:0-1418 GCA_052031745.1 Marinobacter sp.
ACCGGAATGTTCGCCGGCACGGCCTGCCGCACCGCCGCGGCAATCTCGTGCATCAGCTCCGGCTCGCGCATCAGCACGCAGCCACCTTTATGCTTGTTCACGGTCTTGGCGGGGCAACCAAAATTGATGTCCACCTGGGTCGCCCCCAGCTCCGCCGCCCGGGCACCGTGCAAGCCCATCTGTGCCGGGTCCGAGCCCAGCAGTTGCAGCGCCACCGGCGTCCCCACTTGCGTCAGGGACTGATTGTGCAGTTCGGGCGCATACTTATAGAACACCCGGGGTGGCAGCATGCCGTGGGTCACGCGAACAAACTCGGTGACGCACCGATCGATACCACCGACCTTGGTCAGGGTTTCGCGGATGGGGGCGTCAACCAGCCCCTCCATGGGGGCGAGGATAATTCGCATGTCGGCTCCGAACGTGGTTAAAGATTGAGCGGGCCGGCATTGTAGTCAGTTTTGAGGCCAGAATGAAGCGTGGCGAACCACGCCATCGGGTGGCGGGATGTCTACTGGGACATCGCGTAGTTGACGCAGTAATCCGCCAGCACTTTGCTCTGCTGACGCCATTGTTCAGACCAGGTTTGCATCCAATGAGGCATCACACGACTCCCTATGCAGGTTGGACACCCAAAGCATAGTCAAACTCGGCAATCGGTGGGAAATCGGGGAAAGAAAATCCTGTATTAGTTTTTGGCTATGACAGCCGCTCGACGCCTGCGAATTTGCCTTGGTCGTCAAAGAGAATGCGGAAGGAACCGCGAACACCATCGCGGAGGTAGAAGCGGGAAAGGATACGGGCCGGGAAACGGACTGAGCGTCCGTCCCGGGCCGTGGTGTGAACGTCGGAAGCAACGCCCTGATAGAGCTTGATCCACTCCTCAGGGCTGATGCTGATGTCCACAATAATCTGCTGCACGGGGCTTAGTTCGCCAGTTCCAGCAGCAGACGGTTCAGGCGGCTGACGTAAGCACCCGGGTCATCCAGCTGCTCACCGCTGGCCAGGGTGGCCTGGTCCAGCAGCACGGCGGACAGCTCGCCAAAGCGCTCTTCGCCCTGTTCGCTCTCCAGACGCTGGACCAGCGGGTGGTCCACGTTGATCTCGAAGATCGGCTTGCTGTCCGGCACTTTCTGGCCGGCCGCTTCCATGATCTTCTTCATCTGTGCGCCCATGTCGAAGTCACCGACCACCAGGCAAGCCGGGGAATCGGTCAGGCGGTTGGTGACCCGCACTTCCTGAACCCGGTCATCCAGGGCCTTCTTGATGCGCTCGAGCAGCTCCTTGTGCTCCTCGGCCGCCTCTTCCTTGTGCTTCTTGTCCTCTTCGGTCTCGACTTCGCCCAGATCCAGGTCGCCGCGAGCAACGTCCTGGAACTGCTTGCCGTCGTACTCGTTGAGGTAACCCATCATCCACTCGTC
>JBPEXK010000090.1:0-2405 GCA_052031745.1 Marinobacter sp.
TACTCTGCCCGTAACCGCTCCGCTTCCATCCGTATCCCGTACGTCAACAGCCCGAAAGCACGTCGCATCGAGGTACGCTTCCCGGATCCGTCCGCTAACCCGTACCTGGCCTTCGCTGCCCTGATGATGGCTGGTCTGGACGGCATCCAGAACAAGATCCACCCGGGCGATGCCATGGACAAGGATCTGTACGACCTGCCGAAGGAAGAGGCCCTGAACATCCCGACCGTGGCCGAGACTTTCCAGGAAGCCCTGGATTGCCTGGAAGCGGACCACGAGTTCCTGACCCGCGGTGGCGTATTCACCGAGGACATGATCAAGGGCTACGTTGATCTGAAGCGCGGCGAAGTTGAGCGTCTGAACATGACCACTCACCCGGTCGAGTTCGAGCTCTACTACTCCTGCTGATCGGCCCTGGCGCCGAAACAAACCGGCCTGTCCGGATTGTGAAAAAGCCCCGCCCCGCGCGGGGCTTTTTTTATGGGCGCCCAACAGCGCCTGCCGCCCTTAACGATATGTAACTCTCATCCCGGACCCAGGTCGTTGAAATGAGGCCGAGGCCGGCAGATAATCGATAAAAACCAACAACACAGGTGTGCTTATGAAACCGACGACCGGCTTGATTGCCGCCGCCCTGATTCTGCTGACCGGCTCCGCCGCCGCGGAGGTGTACCGGAATGTGGATGCAGACGGCAACGTCACCTTCTCGGATGAACCGTCCGAGGGCTCTGAAGCCGTCAAGGTAAAACCGGTTACCACCGTGACACTGCCAAAACCCCAGAACGTTCGGGAGACCGAAAAGCTTCGTGAAGAAGTCAAACGGGAAGGCTCGATGTACGAGAGCGTAGGCTTCGTCTATCCGGAGAATAATCAGGCCTTTCACAGCGGCAGCGGAGACATCCAGTTCGAGGTGCGCAGCACCCCCGGACTTCAGGCCGGCCACAAGTATGAAGTCACCCTGGACGGTCAGCCTGTCGGCCAGAGCGCGTCCGGCTCGGTTTCCGTTCAGAACGTCTTTCGCGGCACCCACAATGCCCGGGTACACATCGTTGATGAAAACGGCGTCCAGGTAAAAACCGGCCCCGAAATCAGCTTCACCGTGCACCGCCCCTCCGTCGCGAACTAAAGCTCTCGCACTATTTTGGTGCGCTCGCACCATAAACACGCCATACTCTGACCAGCAACGGGGCGACGCCGCCGAGCTGGTCAGCTTTTCTCTCCCCAGCCTGCACCAGCGCACGGCATGCCCAGCCACCTCCCGGCCACCGTGCCCGGAGTTTGCCCATTCTTTTGAGACGAACTTGCAAAGTGGTTCGCTTCTTGCAGTCACTGCAAGGTCATCACACTCACAATGACGCACTGACAGGATTCATACATGGCATTGCCCACGGCCTCGACACACGGCTACAAAAGCATTCTGGACAGCCTGACCACGGCGGTCCTGGTGCTGGAGGACAGCCTGAGGATTCGCTACTTCAATCCGGCCGCAGAAAGCCTGTTCGAAACCAGCATGACCCGAAGCCAGGGGCAACTGTTCGACGACATCCTGGTTGATTCCGAAGATGCCCTGGAAACCCTCCATGCTGCCGCCAGGAACGGCCAGTCCTACACCCGGCGGGAAGCCGAATTCGTGCTGACCAGTGGGTCTCGACTGACCGTGGATTATTCCGTGACCCCCATCAGCCTCGACCCCATCGAGCTGCTGATCGAAATCCAGCCCCGGGACCGCCTGCTGCGCATCAGCCGGGAAGAAGACATTATCTCGCAACAGGAAACCACCCGGATTCTGGTGCGGGGCATGGCTCACGAGATCAAGAACCCCCTGGGCGGGATTCGGGGCGCGGCACAGTTGCTAGACCGGGAACTCGGCGACGAAGACCAGCGGGAATACACCCGGGTCATCATCGACGAAGCCGACCGCCTGCGCAGCCTGGTGGACCGCATGCTGGGCCCTAACAAGGCGCTCAAGATTGCCCCAACCAACATCCATGAGGTGCTGGAACGGGTCGGCACGCTGCTGGAGGCCGAAGGTAAAGGGCGCCTGGTCTTTCGCCGGGATTACGACCCCAGCATTCCCGAATTTGGCGGCGATAAGGAGCAGCTGATCCAGGCCTTCCTGAACATTGCCCGCAATGCCATGGAGGCCGCGTTCGAACATCAGGCCGGCCATGACAACGGCGCATCGCCTACCATCATGTTCCGGACTCGAGCGCTGCGTCAGTTCACCATTGGCTCTAAGCGCCACCGTCTGGTGTGCCGGGTCGACGTGATAGACAACGGGCCCGGCATTCCGCCGGATCTGCTGCAGAACATCTTCTACCCAATGATCAGTGGTCGTGCCAGTGGCACCGGCCTGGGGCTGTCTATTACCCAGAGCATCATTGGCCAACATCGCGGCCTGGTTG